>CAYWIG010000233.1:0-631 GCA_964458295.1 uncultured Myxococcales bacterium | reverse complement strand
CCCTATCGTCCAAACTCTGATACTCTTCCTTATAGGCCGAGTCCCTGACGATCAAACAAACAAATCGGTCTTTACTATTCAACCCACATCTTTCAAGAAATTGGCCTCCTCTAATATTTTCTTCATTAGTGAAACTGATATGAGGATTGGTGCGAGCTAAATACCCATTAAGGTCTCTGCTGCCTGTAGCTCCGCAGACTTTGTGATGGACTTCTCCAGCAGGAATCAGGCGATTTATTTTATCCAGATAGCGACAAAATGGGTTTATCCTCAAATGTCTTCGAACCATCAATGCCCAATGTTTGTTAGGATAAGCTTTTGATTTAAAATAAAACCAATCCAAGGCTTTGCCGTTTTCAACTTCTCGTTCAGATAGATAATATTCAGGGTCAAACACGCTATGACCCATAACATCCGATCGAACGTGACCAAAACGGACCCAGACCAAGGGACGGATGATTCTAACAATTAGAATGACCGGAATTGCCAGGAGAGTGAGTGGAATTGTCACCCCCATTCGTCTGACCATATTGAAGAGTTTCCCTTTTATAGCAATCTGCCTTCTTTTCTGACTTCGTACAATTTGCTGAAAACAAAATGGGTAAATTGAAACTGCATTAGCCTCATTATT
>CAYWIG010000232.1:0-4114 GCA_964458295.1 uncultured Myxococcales bacterium | reverse complement strand
GTCGTGAATGTAAGACCAGCAACATCGATTCCCTGCTCCCTCAGAACACATATCGCTAAAAGACTGTCCAGCCCGCCTGAGAGAAGACTCAGTGCTCGGATTTTCCTGTTCTCATTCATAGCGACCCACCATATACGCAGCTATGGCCTCATTTCAACCGATAGTTTCAGTCCCAGGGATTTGGACGATGGATTGTGCGTTTTAACCCCTGGGGTTGGAACGGTTGACTGAAGTCCAAAAGTCATTTAAATATAGCGACATGGAAAAATTAAACATCCCAAAGCTTGACAGACCACTTCACGTCCTAGCCGTGGATGATGAGACCACAAATCTCATCGTCGTCGAAAAGATGCTAAAACCTCACAGCTGCATCGTCGAGAAAGCCACATCGGGCAAGGAGGCACTCGATGCCGTTTGGAAGCAGCTTCCAGATGTCATCCTTCTAGATGTCATGATGCCCGGCATGGATGGATTCGAGGTCTGCCGCAAGCTTAAAGGTGCTGAATCTACGAGGCTCGTACCCATCGTCATCGTGACCGCACTTCAGGAGAAGGAGGACCGGATCAAGGGGATCGAGGCTGGCTGTGATGATTTCATCAGCAAGCCGATAGATCGCATCGAACTGATCGCCCGCGTCCATGCTCTGGGGCAGGTCAAGAGGTTGAACGACGATCTCGATCATGCCGAAGCCGTTGTTCTTAGCCTTGCGCGTGCGGTCGAGGCGAAGGATCACACGACCGGTGATCACTGTGACAGGCTTATTCAACTCAGCCGTGCATTCGGCGAATTTATCGGATTGGAAGCGAAGGATATAAGGACGCTCGAGCGCGCAAGCATCCTTCACGATGTTGGAAAGATCGGCGTGCCCGATACTATTCTACTCAAACCTGACAAGTTGACCGAGGATGAGTGGGAGATCATGAGACAACATCCGATCCTCGGTGAGGAGATCTGCCATCCGCTTAGGTCCCTCCAGGATGTCTGCCCCGTGATCAGGCATCATCATGAGAAATGGAGCGGCATCGGATATCCCGATGGACTCGTTTCAGATTCTATCCCATATCTCGCCCGCGTCTTCCAATTGATCGATGCTTACGATGCACTGACGAGTGAGCGCCCATACAAGAGAGCGTTCACATCGGCCGAGGCGATGAAGACGCTCAAGGATGAGACCGAAGAGGGCATCTGGGATCCGGAGATGTTCAAGAAGTTTGAGGAGTTTATCAACAAGCGGAATTAGCCTGGAATCAATGACATCGCTATACCAATCCTACCCCAGGGGTTTGGATATTGAGTTGCGTATCTTAACCCCTGGGGTTGAATTGGTTCCCCTCATTTTTTTCTCGCAAATAATGTAAAAAATTAATAATATTCGGCACATGCGTCGTGGACGGAATACCACAATCATAGCCCTAACCTGCTTTATGGCCCTTTTTATGGCCATTTCCTGCTCTTCAAAGAAGAAGAAAAAACAGCCCGATCCGGACATAGCCTCCGTCGAAGCACCCGATTTCATATCAAAGCCCAACGTGAATTTCATCACATGGAATGAGGACTACGTAACAGCCCTCAAGAATGAGATTCCGAGATTCGAAAAGGATACCGGCATCAAGGTTACGTGGAAACTCCTGAGCGAGGATATCGTCCGCGAACGCGTGCTCATCGATCTCGCATCACATGCGGGTGAGTTCGATCTCGTCCTCACTGACGTCTGGATCCTACCGGAACAAGTCGAGGCGGGCTACCTTGAACCGCTCGATAAATTCGAAAAGGAGGATCCGAGATTCAAGAGGGATCTCTGGTATCCACAGTTTTTAAAGGCACTCACTTACAAGGATCACCTCTATGCCCTACCGACCGAAAGCTTCGGCGCAGCGATGGTATATAGGAAGGATCTCTTCGATAAACATGGCATCAAGACGCCAACGACGATCGATGAACTCGAGGACGCTGCGAAGAAACTCATCATCGACACGGACAAGGATGGAAAGATAGATATCTACGGAGCGGTCTCCAGAGGCAAGGCCGGCGAGGAGCCAACAATTGTAGTTTCGGGCTTTGCCTGGGCGTACGGCGGCACATGGTTTGAGGGTGGAGCCTCGACGGCGGGTGAGATCAAATCAAAACAAGCGAAGCCGACATTCAATTCACCAGAGTTTTTGGCAGGCTTTAAAAAATATTGCGATATCCTTAGGATGTACGGCCCACCGGGTATCAAGGATTATACCTGGTATGAACTCGTCCAGGATGGAAAGACAGGCTCAGCTGCGATCATTCTGAACGCCGGCTTTAACGTCGGCGCCTTGGATAAGAAATCGATCGGCATGCGCGATAAGTATTACGCCGCCCTGCCGGTCAAGGGACCAAAAAAACACACACAGGAAGCATTCGTGATGGGTTATGGAATAAACAAGGACTCCAGGAATAAGAAGTCGGCATGGGAATTTCTAAAGTTTGTTACGGGCAAGCGTTTCATGGAACACGTGATGAAGGATCATGCGACATCGCTCGCCGTCAGGGCTCACAGGGAGAGTGAGACGTATAGGAAGATGCATCCATACGTAACCTCAGAGGGAAAATTTGTATTGGAGGAAAATCTTAACCTGATCGACTGGAACTACATGCCACACCTTCCCGAGTATTCGGTAATCGCAAATCTCCTGGGTACTGCGACATCTGAGGTCATAGCTGGTAAGAAGCAACCGAAACAAGCCCTGGACCAGTTAAACGATGCGGTGTATAAACTCTTGAAACAGGCGGGATATTATTCAGAAAAAAGAGAACAGAAGACAGAGAACAGACCTGAGGCAAAATGAAGAGCAAGATTCAAACTAAATTCTTGGCTCCGATACTCATCCTCCAATTCATAGCTCTTGGGGCTCTCGGTTATATCGGATATCGCTTCAGTAGCGATATATTAAGGAATTCCGCTGAGAAGAGGTTCAGCAAGACGATCAACGCCACCTACGATCAGATCGAAAATACTCTGCTGCAGAGAATTAAAAAAATTAAAACTCTCCTCAAGAACCCTTTATTCATTAAATTCAACGCGGCGCCGCACTACAAGAGCGACGTCGATGTGGAGATTTTCAATTTTCAAAAGGGAAATGGACTGCTGCTTGACGTTCCTGAGGTCGGCGGCCTCGTTAACTATCCGGTCGGCCTTCTCGCAAATGAAGGAAATAAAGGTATCGCCAATGAAGGCATCTTTCCCTCTGAGGAGTATGTAAATGTAAACGGCATCGTCACACAACACGTCTACCTCGGTGGCTCGAACGATGTGGACTTTGAGATCGACGACAAAAAGAAGCTGGATCGTTCGAATACCGAGTGGTTTAAGACCGCCATCAAAGGGGACATCTACATCGGCAAACCCCAGGAGATGGCACTCCATCTTCGTGAATACGAGCCGATCATAATATCAGTCAAGGAGGTCATTAAAAAGAAGGAGCTCATTCCAATAGCTATACCCCATCGAATCGGCCCCATGATAGTCGGAGTATTGATGGTCACGACCACGCCCGATTTTATTTACACCGCGATGCCGAAGGAAGAGCTCAAGTCCATGCTCAGCATTTTCGATAAATCCGGCGGCGTAATCGCATCGACAGGCAATGAAAAATTGCAGGAATATATACACTACCCACAGGACAGGCATAACAATACGACGGACCAAGGAAAAATACTCGATCATGAGGGACTTTTGGGAATGTATCGCGTCTTCCCCATCTCAAAATGGAACATCGCGATGTATGGACTCAAGTCCGATATCTACGGCAGCGTATATGCACTGAGAACCAACATCGTGACGATCATGATCGGTTCCATCCTGGTGATGGGAATAATCGTCTTCTTCATAATCAGAAAACTTCTAAAGCCCATTTTGAATCTGACCAGCGCTTCAAACAGAATCGCAAGTGGTGAACTCGGTGTGACGATTCCCAAAAGCGGCGATGACGAGATAGGTCAGCTTACCGACTCTTTCAACGAGATGAGCACATCGACGAAGGAGATGCACGATCGCCTCACGCAGATGAACTATGTCAGAAAACAGCTGTTGCAAATTATCAGTCACGAGCTTCGAACCCCGCTAAACGGCATTATCGGATTCTAC
>CAYWIG010000231.1:0-4127 GCA_964458295.1 uncultured Myxococcales bacterium | reverse complement strand
AAGAAGTTTTCAATGATTTCCTCCAGGTGGTGCGCTAGAAACTTGAATTCACCGGTGGGTATTTTTTAACACGTTGAACACAGATGAGAACACGGAAGGCCTGTAAAGTATAACAATTACAACTACTTGAAATCAATGTATAATTCGAGCTATGGGCACGTTTCTTGCTTATTACTAGGAGGTTGAAGTCTAACAGGGGGGTGGGGAGTATGAAACGCATATTATTCATATTGGTCCTGTTGGTCGGTGTTGCCTTCATCGTCGATTGTAGTTCAAGAGGCGGCACGGAGACCGGTCATAGCGATGCTATTCCATATGCGAATTTCGGAAAAACTGTGAGCGATGCAATTCCAGAAGGATTGAGGGCGGTCGGTGCGGCTGCAAATATAGCTACGCAAATGAAAACGCTTACGGGTACCTGTGCTGGGGACTACATAGACTGTCCTGCCTTTTCAGAGATTGGAGGAGGAGATAGTGCTACGGGTGAGATATTAATGCGACTGTGGGCCATGGATTATAACGATGAATGCTTGGGTGATTCTGGAGATGAGGTCGACTGTTTCTTCTGTCCAGATTGCAATGCTGATGAGAGCGGTACATGGTATCTCAGACCATCGATGTTTTTGACCTCGGATTCCGACGATGCATCGATATGTGATAGCGAATCAACCTCAGGAGGGCGATACGTCAATTTCGGAATCGATCCCTGCTTTTTTGATTCAATGATAGCAGAAATTGATAACATATCGGAATGCGAAGGTGTTGTGGGGGGTGATGTCGATATATCTTCGGCGATGCCGTGGTATGCATCGTGGGGTGTCCCGCAGTATGTCAATTTTTCGGGCTACTCTCCGCGTTCAGAAGGCGGTATGTGGTGGACGGTGAACGATGGAGATGCAGGCAATGAAGAATATTACTTTTCGGTGAGCTCAGAGTGGATTTTTGCCGGAATGAAGTACCCTGATGACAATAAATTTATTTTCTTCGGAACCGGATCCCCCTCGTACTATGAGGGAAGGGAGGAACTTGGTTTGGAGGATGCGAGTGGTATCAATATAGCAGCTTATGCAGGATCTCTCGAGGCGAATCCAACGGATGCATCTAACGTGACCTTTGAGGCGTTGCAATTTCGTGATCAGGAAGAACACAGATATATCGAAAGGATGAAGTCGAAGATAACATCTGAAGATGTCGCGTATATCTGGTATCAAGCATGGCAGGGTGAGGATGCTGTTCCGGCGACGCCGGGTGCAGCAGTTGATGCTGTTAAGGACAGTCCCACCGCAAATCGATGTGTTGAGGTGGGGAGTACAGTTGCTGGTAGTAAATATGTACCGCTTTCAGACTGTGTGGATGCCTTTGGAGTGGCGGATGTCGCTACGTTGAATCTTGATGATAATTATATTCTAAAGATCATAGATGTAGCGACCGCGAATTCGATGAACTTCGATACGCCGCTCGGTTTGGATACGACGGCAGCATGTCAGGGTGATTCAGAGGAGGATGAAGATTAAAACTGCTTGTCGGGATTGCTTTATTATGTTGGCTAGCTTCCACCCTCTATAATAGATGCTAGTTCGGCGCGGGCCGCTTCCCATATATCGGGATCGTTAGACCAACTGATATCCATCAGGACGTATGTCGGATCTGAAGGATCGTCGACACCACATTCCCACAGAACTGTTGGCGCTATCTGTTCGACAATTGTCTGCACGCGCGAGGGGTTGATCTCTGCCGCCATGGTCAGATAGTCGACATCTTGAATCCCACGTCGCCAGTGTTTGAGACGTAAACTGGCGATCGGACCGCTCACGCCGTAGGAGTCATCGGTATAACGCAGGTCGGTACCTGGATAGAATAATACGCCATCGCCGTTGTTGTAATTGAAGCCGGTTTCACCCGTGGATTCGTCGGTACTATCGAAGTCACCGAATGTCATCGCCGTCTGAAAGACGTTTGTCTGGCCGGTGTTGCCCTGGTAGTTGTTGTAGTAAGTCGACTCCCAATAGAACCAGCGTTCGATTCCCTTCTTATATTGTCCCCAGGGGAGCTGGCGCAGCGCAATTCCATCATCCTCTGTGGCGTAACTTCCTGTAGTAGGTCTCAAACTGTTATACATGTAGAAATTTTTACCGCTGGCATTTGAAATCTGTGTGTAAGCACTGTCCCACTGGCTTGTAACTCCCAATCCGGTCCAACTGGCCACAATGTCGAGCGAGGGCATGTTCTGAAGGGCGGTGGGGAGTGAAACGGTAGCGAATGATTTTAGACGTGATCCGGAACCGCCGTTTGAGTTTATCCAACCTGCCCATTGTTCGACCTCCGCATAACCGCTCGAGTCGGGTTCATCGGTCAAGTAGAGAAAATAGGTGGTGTTCGGAGAGTTTTGATCAAACCAATCGACCCAGCTGTTGGTATGCTGATTCATCGCGCTCTGGCCATCACCCTGCCAGCCCCAACTTCCGTACAAACCGATTGCAAAGATATCGTTTCCAACGCTGATACCAGGTCCATCATATCCATTGTCCGATGTAAATAGGCTGCCATCCAAACGAGCTTCCCACTCTGGGCGCGGTCTATCTTGTTCCCAGTCGGTGTCACCATTGCTATCCACCACGGAGATCTTATGGCGATGAGCCATGAGAAAATGACGATCCCTGATGAGTTGTGAGGATGTAAGGTCGCTTTCAGTGCTGGGATATTCCGTTCCCAGATATCTATCGTTGATATCCTCATAACCAATTGCGAGCATCGTTTTGGAACTCGGCGTGTCCGGAAGTGTGAAGTCTTTGACGGTGAGCTCTACTGGAATCTCGTGTGTTGTAGAGCCACCTTCTAAAATTGAAACCGTGCCGCTATATGTTCCCGCCGTCACCGTCTTGGGAATGAAGATGTCGACCCAGATACTCTGGTTTTCACCTGCTGAGATTCCAAACTCGTTTACCAGTTCTAAGGGTACGGCGATATCGGGATAGTATTTATCATGATCGGTTCGGTCCGACCATGTTCCGCTGCCTTCACCATCACCACTCCAGGAACGACGGAGGCGTTCCGGAATGTGACGTTCATCGTAGGTATCATAGAAGAGGTTGGATGACAGGCCCTTGATCTGAAGATATCGAACGAAGAACAGCTCGATGTTCCGCGAGGTCCAGTCGAACACATCGTCACCGCTGACGGAGGAGGAGCTGATCGTCGTGTCATCGGAGCTTGTAAGCGTATCGAATGAAACAGACACGTTGCTCGCTGCGGTTCCATCGGACGCTACCTCGAGTATCAGATTGAAGGCGACGACTTCATTCTTGGCGCCGAAGATTTGAACCTTCTCTCCATCCCATACGCTATTTGCTACTGCGCTTGAATCGGTGGAGGCGCGGCCTTCATCCTTCGTTACCTTGTCACCACCATCGTTTGCCCATACTGCGGTTATGTTGCTGTTGGCGCTGCCATCTTCGGAGTCCGAGTCGCCACCACCTCCACCACACGAGGCACAAATGCTTATGAATGCGGCAAGCAATAGCGAAGATGCGAAAATAGATGTTCTTCGTATCATAATTAATCACCCGCGAGATTATATTAAAGTATTTCGATTCTCATATTATACCTTTCATTGTACGTTAATACAATGAACTCGCTTTAAATGGGTCCTAATGAGTCTTAAGGTTGGATTTATTGCTTCCATCGAGGAAGGGGGTATCGATCGTTCTAATTAGATAATTAGTAAATTTGTTTCTACCGATTTTGTTTAAATGAGTATGATCGACAAAGTCATCCTTGTCGAAGACTGGTGTGTCGGTGTCAGAATAATACGGAAACTCATATTTTTTTGAAAGATGGCGCATGAACTTGTCGTAACTCGGATAAATATCCTGGAAGTACGTCTGTTTCGCATTTTCATAGTAAGGTGCGTCTATCATTATAAATGGTATTCCTCTGCCCGTGACCTCCTTGATGAAGTCCTCAAAGAGTGCCTCGTTCATGGCGATTTCAGAAGGATTGGCTATGTCGTCCGCTCTATCCTGCTTGATGGTGTCGTCCAGCTCTTCATAGACCGTGTCATTCCTTTTGCCGGAGTATGCGAACCGACGGAAGGGACGTCTCTTCTTGCCGGCGAAGAGGATGCCGAG
>CAYWIG010000230.1:0-4145 GCA_964458295.1 uncultured Myxococcales bacterium | reverse complement strand
GGAATATCGATAAAGATCTACTTCACGACATTATTTTAGCGGTAATAAACGGAGATGAAAACGATGAAGGGCTAAAACTGAAAATCCTTAATGCAATTTCGGGAGATGAAGACCAATGAAATTTCAATTGAGCCCTTAACCCTTAGCCCGTCGCAGCGGAGCGAAGATCCCGCTTCAGCGGGACAACTCGTAATACGCCTGACCCTATTTTTCATTTAAACGATGGACCAAAGTTGTACTAACAGTTCGCGGTAGGAATGCCGATCACTCGGCACCCCCAACACAGGCCGTTAATGGGTGACCCCTTTCATAATTCGAGGTTGCCAAGGACTGAATATCAAAGAACATTTATTAAGTATAGAGATGGAGGCCTGATTGGTTATGGGTATAGAACAAGGGGAAACTGAACCTACTACGGATAAATAAGGGCGCAAAACTCCAAAAGTCTTCATTTCTTATAGTTGGACGTCAACAGAGCACGAAAGTTGGGTCATACAACTAGCCACTGATCTGGAGGATTCCGGTTGCTCTGTTGTCTTCGATAAATGGGATTTGAGAGAAGGAGCTGACAAATATGCTTTCATGGAAAAAATGGTGAATGACTCCAGTGTGCGTAAAGTAATTGTTATTTGCGATCGTGTTTATGAAGAAAAAGCCGATGGAAGAATGGGTGGAGTGGGAACAGAGACCCAGATTATTTCTCAGAAATTGTATGAACAAGTTGATCCAACAGACCAAAAACAGAAGTTCGTTGCTGTTATTGCTGAAACAAATGATAAAGGTGAACCATATAGACCAACCTTCATGAAAAACCGTATCTATATTGACATGGCTGATTCAGTTTTGCGTACAGAGAACTTTGAACAACTTTTAAGATGGCTTTTTGATGAGCCATTATATCGAAGGCCAGATAGAGGGAAACCTCCTGCTTACCTTTTTGAAGAGAAAGTGAGCCTTGGCACAAGTTCCCGCTACCTCCAGGCCATAGAGGCCGTAAGGCAAAACAAACCTGCATCAACAGCTATTTGCCAAGAATATTTTGAGACTTTCGCAAACAATCTGGAAACAATGCGGATTGTTTCTGAACCAGGCAAGCACTTTGATGATCAAGTTGTCGAAAACATCGAGAGTTTCTTACCTTATCGTGACGAAGTTACCAATCTTATCATGGCAATTGGTAGGTACCGCCTGGATCTCGAAATGATCGGTGTTGTTCGTAACTTTTTGGAGCAGGTACTCCCATATTGCTATCGACCTTCCGGTCGATCTCCATGGTCAGAATGGGAGGCTGATAATTTCAAATTTATACTCTATGAGTTATTCGTTTATATGATTGCTGCTTTACTCAAAAAGGGTACATTTGAAGGGGTAAACGGATTGCTTTCTCAGGAATATTATTTTCGATCTCAATCCTTAGAAGGACTTGACAGCAAGATGCTCCCATTTACATATTTTAATAATTCGGTTCAATCTCTTCAGCGAAGGAATGAACGACTTAACCTCTCACGCCGAAGTCTTATGGCGGATCTGGTTAAAGAAAGAGCTAAACGCCCTGATTTGTCGTTTACAGATATTATGCAAGCCGATTTCGTTCTATACCTGAGAGCAGAATTACAACCATCAATGGAAGTTTTTTTTAGAAGTGGCTGGTGGCCTTATACTCTGCTCTATGCCTCTTTTGAACATCCGGTTTTTGAAATTTTCGCCAGGGCTCAGTCAGAAGAGTACTTCAATCGAATGAAAACAATACTGGGAGTAGATATGAAAGAAGACCTGGGTAATCTTATAGAAGAATATGTAAGTGGCAAGCGTGATATACCAAAATGGGAAAGTCAAATCAACATCATGACTCTCATGAATTTTGAGAGGCTGGCCACAAAACCCTAATGAGCGGAAAAAGCGTCCCATGGCAAATTATTTCAAAACTATCCCGCTTGCAATCTTTTTTTCCTGTCAATTTGCCCCATAAGCATAGCAGGCGAATTCAAAGTCACCAAAGTTTATCACGGTGACACAATAAAAGCTGAAGGTTGTGACATTGAAATCAAAGTCAGACTCGTTGGTATTGACACCCCTGAAAAATCCAGAAAAAAGAGAGAGCCTGGATAACCATTCAGCCAGCAGGCGAAACAATACCTTGCCAAGATGGTTCTGAATAAGGTTGTCGATATCAATCTTGAAATGGTCAAAGCCGGGTTAGCCGAGGTCTACAGGGGGAATGTTCCCAAAAAGTTCAACCTCCTTCCTTACTGGCAGGCAGAGAAAGAGGCGAGAGAAGATAAGAGGGGCATGTGGAGCCTGGGGAATGAATATGGAGACGGGTCAAGTCTACTGTTGACTGTTTTAAGAACGTACAGGACGTCTATAAGTTTAAAAGTTGCCGTTGAATTGAATATGGTTTAGTCTTTTCTCATGCCCGAACAAGCCCGAATCGATAAACCCGGAGCCTGTCTGGTAGCAAAGACTATTAATCCCGACATCGAAGTGATTGACGTACAGGTAGCCGCAGCACCTCCGGCGGCTGCGTTGCAGTCGAAAGAGAGGGTGCAGGGCAAAAGCATTGCCCTGGTGCTCAGTGGCGGTAATATCGCCCCGGATAACCTCAAACTTTGTCTGGATTAGGTCCAATCCTCTAAATTACCTGTGATTGATCTTTCAGAGTAAAAACCATGGTAATTTTTGAGTGGATTGTATGGATATTGATGTTCGGGGTCACTATTGCCCTGCTCGTACTCTGGATAAAGGAGATGAGGGGCGAAGGTAGTGGACTCCCCGACGATAGCATTAGTTTGGCTATTGTATGTGTTGCTCCCAGGTTAATTATTCCCTGGGGTATCGTTTTGATAAGTTTTCTGTTTGTGGATGTAAATAAACTGCATCTCTTGTGGATCTGTCCTGTCATTTTTCTCCTTGCGGTTAATTTGAGAGTCATTTTGAAGATAAAAAAGGATTCAGAAACTCTAGATAAATATGAGAGGTGAATTCAAGTTGAAGCGCACCACCTAAGATAACTAGAAGACATGACAAGGTTTCTGGTAGTGGGGACTAGGGGACGTATATAAATTTAAAAGTTGCTGTTGAATTGAATATAGTTTAGCCTTTTCTCATGCTCAAACAAGCCCGAATCGATAAACCCGGAGCCCCCCATCACATCATGGGCAGACCAACTTCCGTGAAGCTGGGGGCAAGTCTGCCGTTTACTCTTGGTAGGGTTATCTTTCGCTTTTTTACATTAAAAACAGGGATGGGGGACATCCAGGAATTACAGATGTAAGCAGAGCGTTTCAGTTCAGAGATATGGAGTAATGGGTAAAGGTTTTTTTCGGAGCAAATCCAATGCAGTCACAGGACGTTGAAAAACTGATCGGGAACGGCGAATCTGAAACCGTCGAATTCAAAAGGTCCACTGGTCAGTGCATAACTGCCGCTAAAACTCTGTGCGGTATGCTGAACGGTACAGGGGGGCATGGTTATTTTTGGCGTTACCGGCAAGGGCAACCCGGCTCAGCCAACGCTGTTCGGTTTCATGGAAGGAAGGCCGAGGGATGAATGATCTTACGCTCAAAGAATCCGGCGGAGAGTTTCTGCTATATCAGGCCGAGGACGGCCGCATCCGAATTGAAACCAGAATGCAGAAAGAAACCGTCTGGCTCACCCAGGATCAGATGGCACAGCTTTTCGGCAAAGCCAAATCTACTATCAATGAACACATCAAAAACATCTTCAAAGAAATGGAGCTTGTTGAAGAACAGGTGATGAGAAAATTCGGAAATTCCGAATTTTCTACCAAACCCACCCATTACTATGTTTAAGGGTCAGGTCTGCTGTTGACTGTTGGCCCGAGACAACTAAGAGTAAAAATAGTGACTCCTTTCTTACAAAAAGCCTTCACGGATAATGTGGTTGATATGATTTGCGGACGAGATCTCTGCAAAACGATCAAGGGGATTCTAAACAGTCGTTCACCCCGTCAGATACAGAATGGCAATTTACATTATACCCCTGCAGCCGTACTGGTTCCCATTTTCAAGATGAACGGCGAATACCATCTCCTCTTCACGAAGCGGGCGCTGCGGGTAAAGTACCATCAGGGCCACATTTGTTGTATTACTAGGTAATGGCCATTCATGGATACGAATTAGAAG
>CAYWIG010000229.1:0-4149 GCA_964458295.1 uncultured Myxococcales bacterium | reverse complement strand
TCGGGTATTTCCCCACCTTCTGTTTCGAGAAGTTGTAGAGGTATTGCGGCGCTGCGAACGATATTCCAGCGACCACCGTTAACATTATGACCAAAAGCGATATATATATTTTTTTCATGCGCGGGATGATGATGGATTTATGCTGCCCTGTCAACGGGTATGAAATGTGCCTTAGATCCTCATGAGTTTAGCTAGATATTCCTTAAAATCAGCGCTTAACGGGCACTCCAGCTTGATTTCCCTGCCATCGACTGGGTGTGGCAGGTTGATTCTAAATGAGTGAAGAAGGTGTCTTTCCGGTGATAGGATATCCTCAACCCTCTTCTTTGCATTCTGATAAAGTTTGTCGCCGGATATTGGAAACCCCTTCGAAGCGAGATGAGTTCTTATCTGATGCCTAACTCCGGTTTTGATTGTGACTTCAAGCAGTGCATAGCTGATGGAGCGTAATTTGAATCTTTCGATGACGGAGAACTCTGTTTTGGCATTGCGACCTTTGTACTTCTTGGAGATGTCCAGGGTGTCACAGACGACCATCTTCTTTTTCTTCCTGGGATGATGGGCGATATCCTTTTCGATAATTCCGGAATCGGGAGGGATTCCTAGGACCAATGCGAGATATATCTTCTCGATCGATCCATCAGAAATTTCTTTTCGCAGCTTCTCGTAGATGGATTGGGTTCTGGCTGCGAGCATGAGTCCGGATGTGTCGTTGTCGAGTCTGTGCACCAAGCCAGCCTCAAGGGGGCCATTTTCGATTTCGATCTGTTCTGGAAACTTTTCGAGCAGCCACGAGGCGACCGTACCCGATTCACCTTCAGATAAAAGGACAGCCGACATTTCTGCCGGCTTGCCCAGGGCGATGATCGAGTCATCGGAAAGTATAACGTTCGGTAGATCTACCATATTTCACTACTTGCTGATATAGCTACGCCATTCGTATAATCCGCAACAAACGCATTTTTGTCCGTGCTATCAATTGAGATAGCCACTAAGTCGCTACCGGACGCAAGCGTTGTAATTGAAGATGGTTTTTCTGGATTCGACGATATGAAGTTTAGAGCTCTTCCAAACCACAATCTGCCGTCAGATGTTGCACCGACCACCGTAGGCATCTGTTGAGTGCTCGAGTTATATTCCTGAGATGTCAACGCTATCTTCTGAACGGGCGCGTTCGCATCGTACAGATTGTCATCGAATATATCAGGATGCCAGGTGATACTGTTTGTTAGGTTGGTATCCGAATTGAGATATATAGTTGCTTGTTGGCTATCTTGGTACAAAAATGTGTTCATGTAGACTTTGTTTTGAGATGAATCTAATATTGCAGTCCCAACGATTGAAAACGAATCCATATATAGGATTACATCAGCAGGATTGTTTGTTCCGATAAAATGACTCAACGTTTCAGGGATGATTGTGCTTACGATGGTCATGTCATCTGTGCTGAACAACGTTAAATATGACGAGTTGGTACTTCCTGTATTTGTAAGTATCACTCCAAGGTCCGTTCCCGACTCCATGGAAATTGTATCTATCGCTATGCTCTGCGTTAAAGTGTCGCCATCATCAGGATCGATGCTGGTTTTATCTGAGATCGTTCCATCGGCCGAGGATATGTGGGCTATCGATACCGCATCACCGCTCTTAAGGGCTATTATTGCATTCGTGGTATCGGTCGATGCGAACTTCACATGCATCGGTTCATAATCAATCGAGAATGAATTAGTTTCGCTGACCGTAGTTCCATCTATCCTTCCTGACCATACGATAGAATCATCCTTGCTGGTAACGACGACTTGGGTCCTGCCATCCGTTATCTCTACCGCGGCGATCGAGTGGGCAAAGCATCCTCCGATACTCACAGAGACAGGTGTACCTTCACCTATGAGTAGATGATTTGTTCCGGTGGGTGTCCCCTGCTTCAGAAGAATTGGATATCCATTTGCGAATTCGATCGCGACATCCACGACAGCCCCGTCGACATTATAAGCATCGCACGTGGCTGTCGGGTCGTCCTCCCCAACCGTCCTTCTTAATAGGTCACTTATAAATTCTCCGGTATCCTCATCTATTATACCGATTACGATTGAATCTCCGATCTCTGCTGCAAGGGTCATTTCGAAGGCACCCTCGCTGTCCGCAACCGTACATGCGTGTCCCGCCTCGTCGCATACGGATGGATACACGGTCTGTGCGTACGCGGATTTAATGATCATACCTAAAAATTTTATCGCTACGGTTCCTGCGACCTCCTCGTTTACCGCCATAACCATGGCGTCGGCGGTGACTGCACCCGCGGTACCGGTGATCGTCACATTGCCATCGGCATCCGGATTCGAGATTGTGATTCTACCCGTGATCGGTGCTGGGAGATCCACCGGCGGTGCCGAGGCTGCGGAGCTGCCGCACGATGTAAAGAATAGTGAGGCCAGTAAGCCCAAAATAAATATTTTAGAATATATCCTCATATGAACCATCCTATCATTGCCACACCAAATTGCCAATCGATACCGATTCGTCCTCAGTCGCATCCGCAACAAACGCCTTCTCGATGCTGTTATTGAGCGCTATTGCCACAAACGAGTTGCCGCTGGCTACATCTGAAGCGCTGGACGGATTTGGCTGTCCAAAAACGTATTTCCAGACATATCCATCCGACGTTGCCGCAACGTACGTTGTGTTTACGGAACCAGGTGCCGCTGGTTTTACATCAAATTTTACGATTGGCATGCTATCCCCGTTTGTGTTCAGGGCTTTTGCAAGATTGTCTACATCGGCAGACCAATTAAATTCAGGTTTTAGGTGAATATTCCACTCATAGAAAAGAAATTGACCTTCAGCGGTCATCCTTGCCCTAAACACTCCGTCGTGGAAGCTGTCGATTAAGCCGATATAGACGATGGGCATGTTTTCAAAAGCATAAATGCCTAAATAAAATTTTGCATCGATCGGTGATGATGGCGCCTGGTTAAGGCCAAAGGGATCAAAATCCGCCGGCGCGAAGCTCTGCATGATCTCGAGATTGCTAGGGTTGAAAATTGATAAGTATGCTTCTTGGGGATCCCCATTGTCGCTCAAAAGTAAACCTAGGCTTTGTCCTGCGTTGTTTTCGAACTGAATCATATCGAGCGACATGCTCCTTGTTAAACCGCTTATGGTCGTGGAATCATTATTATCGTTGTATCTCACAATATCGGTTTGGTTGGATATCGTTCCATCGTCGAGCGATATCTGTGCTATCTTGACGGAGCTGCTGGTTTTGAGAGCTACAACGGGTGTCGTGCTGCCTGGCTTAAACTTTACATGCATCGGCTCATCATCGAGTTCGAAGGCAACTGTATCTGACACGACGGCGTCGTCCAGCGTGCCAGTCCATACGTAACCGTCATCCTTGCTTGAAACAACGATGAGCGTCTTACCCGCCGTGGTCGCCATCATGTCTATCGAGTGGGCGAAACACCCATCGATGGTGATCGTATATGACGATGAGGTCCCGATGACGAGTTTGTTCGTGCCGGTGGAGTTGCCCTGCCTTAGGAGTATAGGCTCTTCCGATACGGGGTCTATTGCTATATCGACAGTTTTACCATCGACATCATAATCGGCGCATGTCGTTTCGGACGAGTCGGATGATGCATTCTGATCGCCGACGATCAGCCTTAAGAGATCGCTAATAAATTCGCCCGTAGTTTCGTCGATTACACCTATAACGATCGAATCCCCGAGTTCTGCTGCTAATATCATTTCAAATGCACCCTCATCATCTGCGACGGCGCATGCATGTCCTGTCTCATCGCATACGGATGGAAAGGAGGTCTGTGCATATGCTGATCTTATCATCATGTTCAAAAGTTTGATGGCTACGGTTCCTGCGACTTCCTCGTTTACCGCCATAACCATCGCGCCGGCGTCAACCGCGCCTGCGGTACCGGTGATCGTTACATTGCCATCGGCATCGGGATTTGAGATCGTGACCCTCCCGGTGATCGGTGCGGGAAGATCCACCGGCGGTGCCGAGGCCGAGGAGCCGCTGCACGATGCTAACGTTGAGAGCAACACTGTGGCAATCAGGGCCCCGATTAATCTTTTAGTTAAATGTCTCATTTCATCACCCCTTTGATCTATTTGGTTCTCAATCTTACCAAA
>CAYWIG010000228.1:0-4150 GCA_964458295.1 uncultured Myxococcales bacterium | reverse complement strand
ACTGATATACCCCAAAAAAGTCTCCCTTTTACTTGCGCTATACAGTCGGACGCTTAATCGATTAAGTGTCCGACACTTTTTTTATACTCGCCCTAAATGAACATTTAATTCGTTACAAAACTTCTCGTCTCGCTGGGTGTGCTGTTGGAGCTCGTATCCGTCGCGGCAACTCTCCAGTAATATGTAGTATCGCTTTCGAGCCCTGTAATCGTGTGACTCATCGATGTATCCGAGTCGTCCGAGCCTCCACCGCCGCCACATGATGCGATGGAAAATGCCGCCGCCATGATCAGTAAGGCCATAAGGATACGTTTTCTTCTGCCAAACAATCCACCGAGCGCCAAGGCGCCGATCATCATAAACAGCGGTGAGCTAGGATCATCGAATCGTTTCCAATCCTTCATCACCACATTCACCGATGTGCTGTGAATTGCATCGTCACAACCTTCAAAATTTTCATCAGTACAGAGATAGACATGATACGAAAGTTCATCCTCATCCGGATCTGTCGTGGTGCTCCATCTGACCTCAACCGAGTCACCCGTTATACTCGCACCGTGATCTGGAGAAAGGAGCGTCGGTGCTACTGGAGCACCGTTTGCAACATAGTCATCATCACACGCGTTGCCCGTGCCATCGGAATCGGCATCTTCCTGACCCGCATTCGCTACCAACGGACAGTTGTCAGATGCCGTACAACTTTCGTCACCGGAGACAGCTGTGGATCCATCACAATATCCATCCTCATCGGTATCGGCTAGCGCCGGACTCGTCTCATCGTCATCAACGGTACAATCATCATCGAGATCCTCATTGCCGTTTACGATGCCATCACCATCGTAGTCACCGGTCGTAAGACCATTTGATGAATCGGTAAACCAGCTCGTATTGCAGGCTGAATAATCGCCGAAGCTGAAGTTCGTCTCATCGGTCCAATCGATCGAGAAACTGCTGCCGAATGTAGATGTGGTGGTTTCGGTAAAGACAGCGTAATACGTTCCCGACGGCAATCTACTTGATAGATTGAAGCTCTTCGTCGAATTTCCGGATTGATTCTGAGAGTACGAAATCGAAGTTAGATTTCCACCGCTTGAGCGATAGATATCCACCGATCCAGTTGCACCACCAGGTGTCGATACGACTAAATTCCAAGCCGTAAGGGACGATAACGTAGCAGAGACGAAGGATGCCGCATCGACCGTCTGCGTCGTATATACGATAGCCTTCGATGCGGAGGTGTCAGTGAACGTGTTTTGGTAGAAGTTACCCTCACCGATTTCGAGCACCCTTATACACGATACTGAACAGCTCTGAAATTCGTTATCATAGAACTCGTGACCGCTTGTTAGATCGGCAACCAATATTTCAGACGTAGTCGTTCCGTCCGCTTCGTTCTTGAACACGAGATCATGAATGATAACATTGTCAGCGCCAACGGCCATTAGAGGCAAATTACCTAGGTTGCCAGATATCACTTCGCTTCCGGATTCTCCATAGAAGTTCAAATCAGGTTGATCGATCATGATTGGATTTTCCAATGAAATATCGTCCGTTACAATCACATTCGTACAACCAGGCGTGGTTCCGTCGGCTGCATCTGAAAGCTCGCCCTCATCTGCAACATTACAATCCACCGCCCAAACAATACTGGGCGCGAATATCATCGCTAAAAGTAAGCAAAAAATAACCCTTTTCACACTACCTCCTTAACCGGCCATTGGCCTGATTATTATTTAATGCATTGAGGTACAGGCTCCTCAGCTGGATCACATGGATACTTGTACTGATATTCAAAACAACTACCCCCATCCTGAACCATTTCCCTTTTTAATGAAAACTTAGAAGCAGAAGCTGGATTCTTGGCCGAAGTTGCAATAAAAACACTGTTACCACTTTTCCAAATCCAGTTCAAGAATTCAAAATTATCACCAGGAACATACGTCTTTTTTTCACCAAGCGGTGTGAATACATCTGGACAGCCAACAAACTCGATTTCGTGCTGTAAATTGCTATCAGTCAGTGATGTAAAATCTGCACCAGAAACATTCACATCGCCATCAAAATTGGTTAGATAAATATACGCCGGATAATTCGACTGGTCGATTCCGGCACATGTAGTCCCGACGTTGCAAAGAGCGAGGCTATCTGCCGTTACCTTCAACAAATCTACTACATCATCACATTCATAACCAATTCCATCCTCATCCCAATCGACCTGACTAGCGGCTCCGTCGGGAATCGGATTTGGAACGGTTTCACAGTTATCCGCCCCATTTAGAATGCCGTCCCCATCCATATCATCATCACATACGTCACCAAACTCATCGCCATCTATATTATTCTGATTTTCATTGGCAACGAGTTCACAATTATCTTCTACATTCAATACGCCGTCGCCATCGATATCACCGCACGCATCGCCAAAGGCATCGCCGTCCATATTACCTTGAAGTGGATTCGGCGTCGTAACGCAGTTATCGGAATCGTTATCTATTCCGTCGTTATCGGCATCGTTATCTATGAGATCACATACTCCATCGCCGTCGGCGTCGGGTAAATCTTCATCTATACTTCCGTCACAGTTATTATCGAGGCCATCACAGAGGGTTTCAACCAGCTCGTAACCCGGTATCGCACTGTAATTTTCAATCCAACCGGTCTCCCCTGCACACATCATCAGGGACGCCTCACAGACGCCCGTCTGATTTGGAGCGAGAGGCGCCCACAAACTCTCATCTTCTTCGCCATCACAGTCATTATCCAAACCATCACAGGCTGATTCCCATATTTCATAGTTATCGATGGTCTCATTATAATCGGGTTCAACCCAGCCGAGCTCGCCACCACACACCTGTAGCGATCCCAAACAAACTCCGAGTTGTTTGGAAGCCAGGGGTGCTACGACATCCTCGTCCTCCTGCCCATCACAATCGTTATCCAATCCATCACATGCACTTTCTTGGGCCTCATATCCTGATTGCATCGTGTAATCAGGCTCCAACCAACCGTTATCGCCTCCGCACAACTTGACCGCATCCTTGCAGACACCGTTTTGATTGTCGGCAAGTGGAGGGGTTAGACTCTCATCCTCCTGCCCATCGCAGTCGTTGTCCAATCCATCACATCCCGTCTCGACAGATTCATAACCTTGTACCGATGAATAATTCGGCTCGGTCCAACCACCAAGCCCATCACACACCTTCGTAGTTCCTGCACACACGCCATTTTGGTTATCGGCTAATGGTGCATCGTCCATACCCTCATCGATTGCTCCATCGCAGTCGTTGTCGAGACCGTCACAGTTGGATTCATCAGGCTCATATCCTACGAGAGTCATGTAGTCAGGATTTTGCCAACCATCGACTCCAGCGCATATCTTTACTGAATCCTTACATACACCTGCTTGTTTATCGGCTAGGGGTGGAGTCAACATTTCATCAATCTGAGTATCGCAGTCGTTATCCAAACCGTCGCACGCATCTTCATTGGGCTCATAACCGATTATCGCCGAATAATCGTTCATCCAACCAGCTTCTCCACCACAAATCTTAACGGAATTTTCACAGACGCCATTCTGATTATCGGCTGGAGGTTTGACTAGATCTTCATCGATCTTTCCATCACAATCATTATCCTCGCCATCGCATGCCGTTTCGACATCCTCATATCCAGGGATATACGAATAGTTTTCTATCCAACCATCCTCACCCGCACACATCATCACCGACCCAAGGCAGAGACCATCCTGTTTAGGTGCGATTGGAGCAAGCAGACCTTGATCCGTAAGCCCGTCGCAATCGTTGTCCAATCCATCACATGCACTCTCGACTTCCTCGTACTGATCGTTGACGCTGTAGTTCGGTTCGATCCACCCCAACTCACCAGCACACACCTTCAACATCCCAGCACAGATGCCGGCCTGTTTATTTGCTAAGGGTTCGACCAAATCTTCATCGATCTTGCCATCGCAGTCGTTATCGAGACCGTCACATGCATCTTCGTCGGAAGCATATCCGGGAATGGTTGTATAATCAGGTTCAACCCACCCCCCAAAGCCATCACATATTTTCTTTGCACCCTCACAGACACCATCCTGATAGTCGGCCAGAGGTGCTTCTAGACCCTTATCCGTCTCACCATCACAATCGTT
>CAYWIG010000227.1:0-4163 GCA_964458295.1 uncultured Myxococcales bacterium | reverse complement strand
AAGAAGTTTTCAATGATTTCCTCCAGGTGGTGCGCTAGAAACTTGAATTCACCTTACAAAGAAAGCGTACATTAAAGTGTGCAGCTAGGATGTTGGGTGAAAAGATCAATCACGGAGCAATATTGTGCGTTTTTGACGGAGCAAACTAAACACTTCGTCTTTTTTAGACAAAACTGCTTCGTGACCGAGTGGGTTCTATTTCAGTTAAGCTTGTTTGAATTTTATGACGTTCTCAATCGCCTCGAATATCTGCTGATATCCTGTGCAGCGGCAGAGATTTCCGGCGAGTGCCTTCTTGATATCTTCGCGGGAGGGATTGTTGTTAGAGTCGAGAAGTGCCTTTGCAGCTAGAACCATACCCGGCGTACAGAAGCCGCACTGAATTGCACCGTAATCTATGAATGCTTGCTGGATTGGGTGGAGCTCTCCTTCTTTGGAAAGACCTTCAATAGTTAGAACTTTTCCATCTGCAATATCTCCTACCTTAACTTTGCAGGCTCGTTTGACTTTTCCATCGATGAGAATGGTGCATGTACCACAGACGCCAATATCGCAGCCGCGCTTAGTTCCAGTAAGACGTAAATCTTCGCGTAGTACATCCAATAATAGGCGGTCAGGTGTGCAGGAGAAGGTGTGCTCTATATTGTTAATATTTATTTTGAACATATCGCCTTCTTAATCTCTTCGGTAGTTATCGGAGTTTTCTTAAATCTCACACCGGTTGCATAATAGATTGCGTTTGCAACAGCGGCTCCCATAAGTTCGTTCGTAGGTTCGCCAAGGGATTTTGCACCCCACGGACCTGCGGGATCAGGATTTTCGACGAGTATCGCAGTCATCTCAGGTGTATCAACTGATCTTGGAATTCTGTATGTGTTGAAGTTCGTATCCTGAATGATGCCATCCTTGTGGCGAACCTGTTCTGTAAGTGCGAAGCCAAGGCCCATCATGATTCCACCGAAGATCTGGCCGACGGACATCTGAGGGTTGATCGCCTTCCCGAGTTCATGTGCGGCGACGACCTTTCCAACTTTCACTTTACCGGTCTTGACGTTCACCGTGAGCTCACAGGCCTGACAGGCGTAGACATATGTGAAGTATGCGTTGCCTCGGCCGCGCGATTCATCCCAGCTGACATTTGGACCTCTAAACGTACCTAACGTATGCAGATACATCTTCTTATTGTGACAGGCGAGCACCGCCTTTTCAAAGGGGATGCTCTTGTTTGTTGTGGGATTTTTAATCCTTCCACCTTTATAGATATAAGTTTTCTTGGATGCACCGATGAGCTCCTTCAGGACGGGTTGCATCATCTTTCTGATTTTCTTCGCTGCATCGACGACTGCATTCCCACCGACGAGAGTTCCACGCGATGCGACGGTGGGTCCACCATCTGGAATTGAGCTTGTATCCGTATCTATGAAATGAATTCTATCATCCTCAACACCTAGCTCTTCGGCAAGGATGTGTACCATCGCGGTTTTGAGACCCTGGCCGTTTTCGGAGACGCCGACTTCTAAGAGAATCGAGGCGTCGGGTTGAATGTTTACGAGCGCAGAGCAGAAATCGTTTCCTTCGGCGCCGAGTGACACACCCCTGTAGCTCGTCGCAAATCCTATTCCGAACAGATAGCCGTATTTATCCACTTTACCTCTGGAGCAGATCTTAAATTTCTCCTTCCAACCGATTTCCTTTAAGGTTTTGTCGGTAACCTCTCCGATCGATACTTTATGCTTGTCGAACTTCTGTTCTGTGTGAGTCTTCACACCCTGACGGAAGAAGTTGAGTTTTCGAAATTCTAGCGGATCCATTCCGATCTTCTCAGCACATATATCTACGAACGATTCGTTCGCAAATACCTGCTGTGGAGTTCCGAAGCCGCGCATCGCTCCCGTTGGCGTATTATTCGTATACACAGCACGTGAATCGCACCTGACGTTTGGAACCACATAGGGTCCTGTACACTGAACGGTAGGTCTCCAAATAACAAACGGGGAGACAGCGCAGTAGGGACCGGCATCGGCCAAAAAATCGACATCCATCGCCTTGAACTTTCCATTCTTGTCGATGCCGGCTTTATATTTTGTGAAAAATGGGTGACGCTTGTAACTCTCGCGCATCGATTCATCGCGCGTATAAGTAATTTTAACAGGACGCCCGACCTTTAGGGCGAGAATCGCTGCGCGCGCGCAGATGACTGCAATCGTATCATCGCGACCGCCGAATCCTCCACCGAGTGTTGTTTGAATTATTTGAACTTTGGCGAGTGGGAGTCCCGTCGCCTTTGCTGTATATCTTCGCGTCGTAAACGGATGCTGCATGCCTCCATGAACGGTCACCGATCCATCTGGATTTGGAACCGCAACACACGATTCCGGTTCCATGTATGAATGCTCGATAAACGATGTCTGAAAATCCTCCTCGATGATCGTCTCGCTAGCCTCGTAACCCTTTTTCGTGTCGCCGTGACGCACCTTGAAATGTTCAACGACATTATTCTTTTTGAAATCGTGAATCGGCTTTGCCTTTAAACCCTCATCTGGGGATTGGATCGGATCAAGCGGTTCGTAGTTGACCTTGATGAGTTTCGCAGCTTCTCTAGCTATCTCCGCCGATTCAGCAACGATGAGCGCAACGACATCGCCATCAAATCTCACCTCTTTATCCGCGAGGACGTATTGGTCAGGAACGAGACCGCCGACGCGAATCGATCCCGGAACATCCTCTGCAGTAAAAATATCGATGACTCCATCGACGTCCAGCGCATCGGTCGAGTCGATATCGAGAATCCTGGCACTTGCATATTCGGAGTGGAGGGGAGTCGCATAGCACATGCGGTCAAAACGCAGATCATCCGCGTATATCGCCTTTCCCGTCACTTTCTCATATGCATCGATTCGTTTAACCATCTGTAATCCCTTACATTTTCTTTAATAACACTGCAAGTGTAATGGGGCTGCGAGATATCATTTAACCATCTGAATTATATACAGAAACATCTTTATAAAAATGACTTGAAAGTGGGTGGGTATCAATGTTAGTCGTATAACCATCATGAATACAATGGTTCCAACACCCCCACCGCTCGCTCTCGTTACTTCACCTGTGACTCAGGTGGTAGCACCTGTAAGGACAGTGGCTGTACCAGCTGCTATTCCAACGACATCATTCCATATCGCCCCACCAAAATCCCATTGGTGGCAAAAGGCCGGGGTGACGCTCGCAGGTTTCTTCGGAGCATCGAAGGCTTCGATGGCAGTTGCAGCTACATCGACAGCGGAGGCAACTGAGGTGGCGAAGACACAGCCCCTAAGATTCGACCTCACGGAAGGACTCATGGGTTATTCCTGGGGACATTGGGGGGCTGGGGCCGCTGTCGTCGCTGGTGCGCTAATAGCCAACAAACTTCTCGGCATGGGTATCAATGCACTCGATGCGGATAGGGCTAAGTTTTCAAAGTCGTCGTACCTCGCTTCTGGCTTAAGATGGGTTCGAAGGCTTATGTGGGGAGGTGCTCTCTTCGCGGGACTCAAGATCTTCGGCGTCGACATGAGCAACCTCATGATGGGTTCGGGGATCCTGGCTGCAATCCTTGCCCTCAGCATGAAGGAGGTAACGGCCAACGCCTCTTCCTTCGCAAGTCTCAAAATACGAGGTGAGATAAGGGCGGGAGATAGGATCGCAGTTAAAGGTGTGTCGGGTCTCGTCAAGAGGGTGGGTTTTAACTACGTCGTTTTAGAATCGGTGGACGAAAACGGAACGTTAAAAAATTATTACATCCCTACATCGATCGTCCTATCGAATCCCGTCGAGGAATTCTTTTTAGATAAGGAGACCCTGGTAAAATTGAATATTGGCGATTGGATCGTGGTTAGCGGTGGAGTAAGCGGAAAGATTAAATGTTTAGACGATCACACGATTGGAATTAGACGTGAGAACGCAGATGGAGTTATGGTGACCATCCATATGCCGGTTCATAAGGTTACAAGACACTCGCTCGCTTATCATGGGACTGAGCCCCCTCAGCTGCCTGGAGGCGCAAAGATTGGATCCGAAATAATCTTGGATGGTAGGCGCGGAACGGTTGAAGGATATAATGCACAATTCGTCCAACTCAGGACGGAGAAGGGTCTCGATCGCATTCCTCGCAGCAAATTCCAAGG
>CAYWIG010000226.1:0-4175 GCA_964458295.1 uncultured Myxococcales bacterium | reverse complement strand
AAGTTCCAGGCTCCCAGGGAGATCAATTCGATGAAGAGATGAAATGGTACAGCTGGGCTGATCGTCTGAAAATAGGAGCGGCCTATTACGGCGTATATGAATTCAACGTAAAAGAGAGGCCAGGGCGGCACCGAGGTCTATTGATGGAAATGGTTATGGGCGATCCAATTTGCATATCCCAACCCCTTGATTCAGTTCGCTCCCTTGTAAGGGAGGATCGTAGCGTCGAACAACGATGGAATGAAAAAAGCGAACGAACATTTAGGAGGATCGGTGACGCAATCACTCGCGGAGGAATCTTCGCCGCCGATTTGGAACTGCTTCTATGTGATGACGGACGTTTGGTTTTGATAGATCCAGGACTGTTCGATACCATAGGCTCTCTCTTTGGTAGAGTTCGTGCTTCTTTGGAATCAGAAGATGGCATCGAACTCGATGATCTACCTTACGATGATGGACTTGGTTTTGATGACGAACCTGAGTGGTAAGATTATATGTATGTTAAGATTATATATATCGAATTAGCACCCCATATGTAGGCAGCAGGAAGATCATCTAATAACCGGTTTTATGGGCTTGGAATGAGCCTTGTTCGCTTCCCGTTGATATGTTAAAAATTCACAGTCATGTCCGAAAAAAAGAAACGCGTCATTTCGATCGATCTCCTTCGCGGAATCGTGATGGCGTTTATGTGCCTCGATCACACCCGCGAATACTTTTCTTCTGTTAGATTTCATCCCGGTGATCTCGCCCAGACTACCGCAGCCTTATTTATGACGAGATGGATTACGAATTTTTGTGCGCCGGTATTCATCTTCCTGGCTGGCGCAGGGGCCTATCTCTTCACGACGCGCGGCAGGACGAAGAAGGAGCTCTCCTGGTTTCTTTTTTCGCGCGGTGCATTTCTCGTAATATTGGAGCTTACGGTCATTCGATTCGTATGCTGCTTTAATTTTAATCTTTATCTCGTAGACGCAAACGTCTGTCAGGTTATATGGGCAATCGGTTGGTCTTTGATAATCCTATCGATTCTCGTCTATTTCCCGATGTGGGTGATAGCGATATTCGGAGCAATCACCGTATTGGGTCATAATATTTTGGATTTCATCGATATGGAGAATCTGACCCACTTCAGGTGGCTGCACATCATCCTGCATTCGAGGGATATCATCACGATATATTCCGGCATCAGCTATAAGATGGTCTATCCGCTCGTGCCGTGGTGTGGGGTTATGGCCTTGGGTTTTCTCTTCGGCAAGGCCGTGTTCATGGAAGAGAAGAAGAGGAGGAAGTTCTTCTTCTGGGTGGGGCTCGCCCTTACAATTGCATTTGTAGTGATAAGGGTATTCGACGTATACGGTGATCCGGTTAAGTGGTCACACCAGAAGGATTGGTTGTTTACGTTGTTTTCATTTCTAGACTGTACGAAGTATCCACCATCTCTTCTATTCCTGTTGATGACGCTTGGACCATCTATACTATTGCTATCGATTTTGAGTGAAAATGAGGGACCGATCACCAGAATCTTCTTGATATTTGGTCGCATCGCCCTGTTCTTCTATATCATGCATCTTCTCGTCATTCACATAGCCGCTGTCATCTTGGCCGCTATAAAATACAAGCAATTTCCATCATGGCTCTTCGAGGGCAATCCTATTTTTAGTGTGCCAGCATTCCCTACGGGGCCACAGGATTATGGATACAGCCTTCCTGTAGTCTATGTGATTTGGGCATGTATCATGATAATTCTTTATCCCATATGTAAGTGGTACATGAACTTTAAGAAGATCCATTCACATCCGATATTGAGTTATTTATAGTTCTATATAATCGATGACGACGTAATTTTATGAACACACGCCACGAACAAAACATTCTGATGATCTCCGCCTGTGGTGCCTCCTTTTTTGCGCTATTAGCTCTGATCTGGGGTGTCCTGGCGAAATCACAGATGATAATATTTGACGGCGTCTACTCATTCATCTGCCTGCTTCTGGATGTCCTTTATTTCTATACCGCAAGGACCATCACAAAGGGCAGCAGCGATAAGTTTCCATATGGACGTATGCATATTGAGCCATTGGTGATAGTGATTCAATCTACTATACTCATTTTCATATGCGCGAAGGCATTTATTATTTCTGTCACTTCATTGTTCTCCGGCGTCGAAGAGATAAACAACATATCAGGGATGGGATATGCTGCGATAGGGGTAATCGGCTGTCTTTTTAGCTGGTGGTATATCTCGCGGACAGGAAAGAGGAAGGCTCCTGAATCGGAATTGATCAAAACGAATGCTGCACAGTGGTTGATGGATACGCTGCTCAGTCTAGCTGTAATGGTAGGCTTCTTTGTCGCTTACCTCATCGGGCGTGCCGGATATGTACAATACGCACCCTATGTGGATCCCCTGATGGTGATGCTGGCGGTTTTATTCTTTGTAAGACAACCGATAGTCTCCCTCATCGATGGAATAAAGGGCATGCTGATCATGGCGCCGGTTAAGAGGATATCCGAAATTTCTAAAAAGGCTATGAAGGAGATAGCGGAGCTTAAGGGTTTTGATGATGTGATCGTGCGCGTAGGTAAGTCGGGACGTGAACTAGTCTACGAGGTGAGTTTTATCACGCAACAATCTGAGAAAACATATTCGGCATGCGAGATGGATAGTATACATAGGGAGGTCGAAGATCGACTTCATGAATTGTTCGATAACCCGTTGTGGCTACACGTATCCTTTGTGCACGACAGAAAACTGGGTTAGCGATAAGGCGGCACGCCTTACGAAGGAGGTATTGTGGATAGCTCTAAAACAAAAACGATCGTAACTATAACTGCGATAATCGTTGGTTGTGCTGTTGTCGTGTTGTGGTTGTTTGGGCCCTTCAGTTTTTCACCAAGGAACCAAGCTCCAGTTACATCTGAAGAGTACTTTCTGATGAAGGTGGAAGCGGAATTGGATAATATGAGGATGCTCCTGGCGCTCAATACTAATATGGGATTTATAGAGGCACAGGATCCAGCTGAGCGTATCCGCGATCTGTGTTACGACGTTGATGAAGATGGCTATAAGAGATGGAGCGCGATAGTCGATGACATGAATAGCTGGTACAAGAGTCTCGTCGTCAATGGAAGTGCTACTCTCGACGAAGTCTTGAGCGAGCTGTATACTAAATATCCCTTTTTAAAGCTGGAGGGTGTAAGGAGCGATGATGGCCAGCAATAACGTTCAAGGGCGCGTCGTTTCAATCGACGTCTTCAGAGGTTTCTTCCTCTTCATAATGGTTCTCGTACATTTCATCATTGCCTTCAGCAGTGAGGAGGCTACAAATTCCTTTCTGTACTTCTTCTTTGATGATGCCTTGGCAGACTGGGGTGCTGCATCCTTCCTGCTTATGATGGGGATGAGTCAGGTTTTGTCTGCAAAGAGAGTCGGCGAGGTGGACAATCTGTTGTTATTTAAAAGGGCACTTTTGAGGGGGGCGTATATATTCCTGGTGGGACTTTTGATGCTCATTTGCGCGTGGGGTTTTGAGGAGCTCTGGATTTGGGATATCCTAACGCTCATGGGCGTTGCAACTGTTATACTCTTCTTTTGTCGATTTCTTCCGTCGTGGTTGCTTATAACCTTTGTTGTAATTGTGGCCTTGGTTACACCATACCTTCGCGACTTCTTTGATATAGCCTCCCATTGGGGAGGTGGTTTCGAGGAGATGCCTTTTATTTCGTATTACCTGCCTGGAATGTTTGCAAATCCCTTCGGGGAATATGCCTCCTCGTGGCATTTTACTGAGATTGCAAAGGGTTTCTTCTTCGCTGGCTATTTTCCAGTGATGCCGTGGATAATCTTTCCGGTAATAGGTTTTGTTTTGGGTCGCAGACTAATCAAGGATAAACTACGTAACCATCTGCCAAAGTTGATGGTAGGTGGTCTTTTGTTCATCTGTTCCGCATTTATAATAGCTTATATGGGTAGAGGGAAACCTCCATCTTCCGCTATAGGCGAGCTGATCTCACCTATGTGTTTTTATCCCGATTCATTTTCGATGGTGAATTTTCAAGTTGGGATGTCCGTATTCGTTTTTTGTATTTTCTATTTCTTCTTCGACATGTGTAAAAAGAACAAAACTAAACTTAATTTCATAAGCAGGATCCTGATTCGAACGAGCAATTTC
>CAYWIG010000225.1:0-4193 GCA_964458295.1 uncultured Myxococcales bacterium | reverse complement strand
ACGGTTTGCGGACCTTGAAATCCTCCTTCTGCACGACGGAACTGACGAAAGATTGACTACCAAAGATAGAGACGCTACTGTTGAAGTTCTGCCGAAGATCATCGATGAATACAGAAGGCGCGGCTACGAATTCAAAAGGATCAGTGAACTATGAAAAGGAAGGCTATCACAACTCTAGGCTGGCTCATTTCCATAGTGCTGATAGCCACCCTATTCGCCAAACTCAACCTGCATACGATTTGGCGCGGGCTTGCCGACGCCAAATGGAGTTATCTAGTTATAGCCAGCATTCTCAATTTGGGCGTCGTCGCTATTAAGGCGGTGCGCTGGCAGTGGCTCATGAGTCCGCAGAAGAGAACCCACTTTTGGAATATCTTCAAGGGAACGATGATAGGTATGGCTGGCAACAACGTCCTACCTGCGAGGGGTGGCGATCTTCTAAAGATCTATCTCCTCGGTAAATGGGAAAGCGTCAGCAAGACTGTACTCGCATCCATCATCGCCCTCGACAAACTGTTCGAGGGGCTGACCATACTCATCCTATTTGGCATCATGTCGATGCACTCCACATTTCCGGAATGGGTTCAGAAGGGAACGCTCATCGTATCCATCTTCATGACGGTCATGCTCGCCATCGGCATCATGCTCCTCATGCATCACAGGAGGACTACGTCGCAGCTCGAGGATGAGTTGGGAAGGTTCAGCAGGATAGCAAAGAAGTTGGGATCGGGCCTTAGCGCACTCGCCAATTTCCGTATCGGAATCTCGACACTCTTCCTATCGATCATAATATGTGCAGTGCAGATTATCGTAATCTGGTTATGTCAGGAAGCTTTTGGCCAAAGGTTGGATTTGTGGGTGCCCGCATTGGTCTATGTTGCGATTAACCTGGCGATAATCGTTCCATCGGCGCCGAGCGGAATCGGCCCCTTTGAAACAGCAGCTGTCCTTGCCTACACATGGCTCGGCATCAAGCCCGAGATCGGCTTCGACATCGCGTTCATGTATCATCTCATTCAACTTATACCTATCACCATCATCGGTTTCATAATGTACATGCGTTCCGCGAAGATAACGAAGAATTCAGGAATCACAAAGGTGGAGAGCATGTTAGCGGAGGGGGAATGAATAACAGATATATCATAGGAATCATCGGTGCTGGAAACATGGGGGAAGCGCTCATAAAGGGTCTCTTAAAATCTAATCTCGTAAGAAGCTACGAGATATTGGCTTCAGCCAAGAGTGCCAAGAGAGTAAGGTTTTTGGAGAAGACCTATGGTATTCACACAACGCGCGACAATCTAGCTGTGACAAAGGCCTGCGACACGACCATCCTTTCGATCAAACCTCAGGATATGTCTGAGGTGTGTAAGGAGATAAAACCAGTCATCGATGCAGACCACCTATTCGTCTCGATCGCAGCTGGAATCGATTGCACGAAGCTCAAGGAGTTTCTCGGAAATAAACCTAAACTCATCAGGGTGATGCCAAACCTGCCATCCGTTATCGACCAAGGTGTGAGCGTAATCTATTGCGGATCTAGAATGCCTGAACGACATCGTAGGTTCGCACACCAGATCTTCCAGGCGGTCGGACAGACAGTCGACGTCAGGGATGAAAAGCTGATGGACATTGTTACCGGTCTGTCCGGAACAGGTCCGGCGTACATATTCGCACTGATGGAGGCGATGGAGACCGCCGGTAAAAAACTTGGCCTCGATCAGAAGATGGCGAGAATGCTTACGATTCAGACCGCCGTCGGTGCAGCCGAGATGGTATCCCAGACAGGATTACCACCTGAGGAGCTCCGAAACAGAGTCACCTCCAAGAAGGGAACCACGTGGGCGGCGATGAACTATCTAAAGGATAAGAACTTCTGGAAGACGATGGAGGAGGCGATACGCACCGCCACCAAGAGGGCAAAGGAATTGAGGAATATGAAATAACTTTACGTGTCTAGGCGTTTGAGTGTCTAAGTATCCAAACGAATACTAAGACACACAACAACTTAGACACTTAGACACTTAGACACTTAGACACGAATAAAGGTAGGTTTTAAATGTCATTCCTAGGCTACATAGTATTAGCACTCGCAAAAGTTCTCGGACTCGTGATCAATATATATACGATGATCGTCATCATCGCTGCATTGATCTCATGGGTAAACCCCGATCCATACAATCCAATCGTAAGAATTCTTTATGGACTCACCCACCCCGCCTTCAAGCTCGTGAGAAGATTCATGCCTCGCGTCCTGCAGAATATGAAGATAGATATCTCTCCGATAATCGTTCTCATAATCCTAGTGGTGCTTGAAACGGTGCTTGTGAATGGCTTATTACAAGCAGCGGCTGGGATGATGAGGTAGCTTCCGCTTATGAATCTCAAAATCAAAACTACCGCCGATGGAGTGAGCATCGATTGTTACATAACGCCTCGCGCCTCGAGAACGGAGATCAAGGGAGTTCGAAATGGCGCCCTATCAATTTCCCTTCAGGCTCCCCCGATCGATGGAAAGGCAAACAAGGAACTTATAAAATTTATATCGAAGTCGCTCCGCGTACCAAAATCCAATATCGAAATCATCAAAGGCCACCTCAATAGACACAAATCGCTTATTATTCATGGTGTTAAAGTAGAAAATATAATCCATCTTGTTAATAATTAAAGATGGATTAGCCAGACACATCTTGCTCGATCCCACGTCCTTCAGTCCACTGATAACCCCTTTACATTATATGGAGATAGAATAATATGGGGCGTGGAGACCACACCTTGGACTGGGGTATTAAATCCCAAGATTTTGGGACACCGGAGGGATCACGTTATATGCCGATTTACGAGTATCTGTGCAAGGGATGCAGCGAGCATTTCGAGCGTTTTCAGAAGATTTCGGATGAACCAATAAGCAAGTGCCCAAAATGCGGAAAAAAGGTAAAGCGCCTAATCTCTCAGACAAGCTTCACACTGAAGGGGGATGGTTGGTACAAGGATGGTTATTCTGCCAAGGGGAATTCAAAGAAATCCACTGAATCGCCCTGCAAGGCGAAGTCGTGTGATGACTGTTGCAAGAAATCGACTGAAAAGAAGGATAAGAGCTAACTATGGTCGAAAAGATTGACAGACCTGAAAGAAGGAGCGCGTACGAGATACGCGAGGCGAAGCAGACCAAGGAGGATCAGCACCATCAGCACAACCCTAAGGAAGAGGCTGAAAAGCAATACAAAAAACAACTTGAGGGTAAAGAGTGGAGTAAATTTGGCACGAGGGCGATGGTGATCAAACCGATCAGGGTGCCTCGTGAAAATATAAAACAGGTATTGTACAGAAGCGTACAAATGTTCAAAGGGATTGGGATATTGCAATCCGACGTAGTCTGGAAGGATGGGAGAAAAACGGCCGGCGCGTTGTTTAGGCTTTCCAGGTTAGAGGATTTCTTTCATCTGAAGAAATTTTCACCGAATCAGCCCGTTCCGGAGCAGTACTGGTCAAGGGGTTCCACGGTGGAGCTGGGCATTCCCCAGATGGTTGGCGGAAGCGGTCCCTTTCCCATGCAGGGTGAAGGCAAGCCTCGGGGCAAAGACGTGGAGCAGAAAAAGGACGATGTATTCAAGAAAGCCTTATCGAAGGTGGGACTGTTCGACATAAAAACGGGAACTGTGAACTGGGGAATGCTGGCATTCTATCTGCTCATCCTCTCAGTCATTGGCGTGGCTTTGTTTTATGAATTCAGTCAATAGTGTTTAAGTGTCTGAGTTTCTAAGTGCCTTTTTATACATCACTTAGAAACTTAGATACTCAAACACTTAGACACTAAAAAAAATGAACGATTTCGAACCTAAACAATTTGGCAAATATTACCTGCTGAGAAAACTGGCTGTAGGCGGGATGGCGGAGATTTATGTAGCGAAGACGTACGGCGTCGATGGTTTCGAAAAGCAGCTATGTATAAAAAGAATACTCCCCCACTGTTCAGCGGATAAAGATTTTGTAACGATGTTGATCGATGAGGCCAAGCTCTCGGTCCTCCTCTCCCATGCCAACATCGTTCAAGTCTACGATCTCGGCAAAGTGGGCGATGATTACTACATCTCGATGGAGTACATCCACGGAGTCAATCTTCGCGACACGATGTATCGTTGTCGAGAGGACAAACATCCCATCCCAACGGATATCGCGGTATATATAGCATC
>CAYWIG010000224.1:0-4200 GCA_964458295.1 uncultured Myxococcales bacterium | reverse complement strand
ACTAAGAAGTATATCGCGGAATACGAAAGGGATATGGGAAACTTAGGAGTCGCTCCTCCCGATTTAGCTCCAAGGGCTACCAAACATGTCGATTGCATGATCGACACCATACGGAAGCTCATCGACAACGGCCTGGCATATGAGACGGATTCCGGCGTCTATTTCTCAGTGAGAAAATTCAATGGGTATGGAAAGCTCTCAAAGAAGAACATCGAAGATCTGGAGAGTGGAGCTAGGGTCGATGTCGATGAGAAGAAACAGGATCCACTGGATTTTGCACTTTGGAAGAAGGCAAAGCCCGGTGAGCCTACGTGGCCATCTCCTTGGGGTGATGGGAGACCTGGCTGGCATATCGAATGTTCAGCGATGAGTTCGAAGTATTTGGGACAGCCGTTCGATATCCACGGAGGTGGTCGCGATCTCACATTCCCACATCATGAGAATGAGATAGCTCAGGCGGAAGGGGCGGAGGGAAAGGATTTTGTTAAATACTGGCTGCATAACGGTTTCATCAACATCAATGCCGAGAAGATGAGCAAGTCGCTCGGCAATATAACGAAGATTTCGGATGTCCTTAAGGTGTACGATGCTGAGGCCGTGCGCCTATTCCTCCTGTCAAACCATTATCGTTCACCGATAGATTATACCAAGGAGGCGATCGATGAAGCAGCGGCATCACTTGATAGATTTTATGAAACCGCGGACAGGATTCATCGTATCCATCCAGGAAAATCCACGAGCGAGATCCCTGAGGAGTTTGGTGAGGCGAAGGAGATAAAGAATATATTGACGGGGTTCGACGATCAATTTGAAGAGGCTATGAACGACGATTTCAACACGGCGAGGGTCGTGGGGCTCGTCTTCGAGGTTGTGCGCGCTACAAATAAATTTTTGGATAAGAACGGCGATAACGCCACGCCGTTTGCCGGATGGGTCGTCCTACAGTTTACGCATGTTCAACATGTAGCCGGTGATGTCTTGGGCGTCTTCGGATCATGCGCTGAGGATTATAAATCGAGATCCACCGATAGGGCCAGTGAATCCAAGGGTGTCGATCCTGCTCAGATAGAGAAGTTGATCGCCGACAGGAAGGCCGCGCGTTCAGCTAAGGATTTCTCCAAGGCCGATCAGATTCGCAACGACCTTGCGGCCAAAGGCGTTGAGATTAAAGATCGGCCGGATGGAAGTACGGAGTGGAAGATTAAATAGAGGTTACGGTTAGGGTAACGAGGCCCGTATCGTTTGTTGGTTAGGGTTACGTGATGATTTTAGCCGTAACCTTTTTACGTAACCGATACGGGCTTCGTCACCTTAACCGTCACCCTTACCCATATTCTATGAACCACTTCACACTTACCACAGACTTCAAACCAAAGGGTGATCAGCCCGAGGCGATAGATGCGCTCACGAAGGGCGTTCTTGGTGGAAATCGCGACCAAGTTCTCCTGGGGGTTACCGGTTCTGGGAAGACGTTTACAGTAGCAAATGTCATTGCAAATATTAACAAGCCCACGCTCGTGATAGCTCCGAACAAGACGCTCGCAGCGCAGCTCTTTTCAGAATTTCGAGAACTCTTTCCGGAAAATGCTGTCGAATATTTTGTGAGCTACTATGACTACTATCAACCCGAAGCATATCTTCCAGCTCAGGATCTCTACATAGAGAAGGATTCGAGCATCAACGAGCAGATTGATCGCTTGAGACATTCGGCTACGCATGCACTTCTTACGAGGAGGGATGTGATAATCGTCGCGAGCGTATCTTGCATCTACGGTCTCGGAAGCCCCGAGGCATATCAGGGAATGCTTATTCAGACTAAGAAGGGCGAAACGCTGGACCGACAGGATCTCTTAAATCGTCTCATTGAAATTCAATATCAGAGAAACGATTACGATTTTCATAGAGGTACTTTTAGGGTTCGTGGTGAAGTCGTAGAGGTAATTCCTGCGTATGAGGATGCTAAAGCGGTGAGGCTTGAGTTTTTCGGAGATGAGCTTTCAAAGATCGTTGAGATAGATTCATTGACCGGCAATCCACTTAAGGAGATATCGGAGGTGGCGATCTTTCCAGGAAGTCACTTCGTGACGCCCGAGGAAAAGTTGAAACAGGCCGTCGAGGGGATTAAGTTTGAGCTGGCCGATAGAATGAAGCACTACCACAGGGAGAACAAGCCCCTTGAGAAGGCCAGGATCGAGCAGCGTACGAAGTTCGATCTCGAGATGATCGAGGAGATGGGCTTCTGTAAGGGAATTGAAAATTATTCAAGGTATCTTACGGGTAGAAAACCTGGAGAACCTCCACCTACACTTATCGAATACTTCCCAAAGGACTTTCTTCTGGTGATAGATGAGAGCCACATCACGGTACCCCAGATCGGTGGAATGTATAGTGGGGATAAATCCAGGAAGACTACGCTCGTTGAATACGGATTTCGACTTCCGTCTGCCTTAGATAATAGACCTCTCCGATTCGATGAATTTGAAGGGCACGTCAATCAGATCATATACGTCTCAGCGACACCTGCGGATTATGAATTACAAAAGGCGGGTGGAGAATTTATTGAACAGATAGTTCGTCCAACCGGCCTTATAGATCCTAAGCCTGAAGTCAGAAAGACCGAAGGTCAGGTCGAGGATCTTCTGATCGAAATAAACAAAAGGGTCGAAGCGGGTGAGAGGGTTTTGGTTACCACCCTTACGAAGCGAATGGCGGAACAGCTAGCAGACTTTTTTAGAGAGCGTAAAGTTAAGGTCCGATATCTTCACTCCGACGTCGAGTCGCTCGAGAGGATGGAGATACTCAGGGCGCTTCGGAAGGGGGAGTTCGATGTCCTCGTTGGGATCAACCTCCTTCGCGAGGGATTGGATCTGCCGGAGGTCTCCCTGGTCGCCATCCTCGATGCGGATCGCGAGGGGTTCTTGCGTTCGACGCGATCGCTCATACAGACATTCGGCAGGGCATCCAGAAACGTCAATGGAAGTGTCATTCTATATGCCGACAAGATGACGAGATCTATGAACGTAGCCATCGATGAGACGCTTCGTCGAAGGAAGCTTCAGAAGGCGTACAACAAGAAGCATGGAATTACACCGACGACGATAAAGAAGGATATCAGCGATGTCCTTCATTCGATTTACGAACAGGATTACGTTACACCGGATATCGACGAGGAGAGACTTCCACCCGCCAAGGCGCAGAAAATGGTTTCAAAGCTCAGGAAGCAGATGCTAAAGGCCGCAAAACAACTCGACTTTGAGGCGGCAGCAGAAATTAGGGATAGAATGCTTGAGATCGAGCGGCGGGATTTGGGCCTACGCGTCTGAGTGTCTATGTGTATGTGTGTCTAAGTATTTAAGTGTCTAAGTAAAACCTCATTTATCCTGATTTATTCGGTAGCCTATACACCTGTACACCTATACACCCAGACACACATTCTTAACTGTTTTTTCCCCCAAATTATGGTATGATCCGACGAAACCACTAAGGGGAGATGCGCCATGAAGCAAATTTTCAAAATAATTACGATAGCATGTGTGATATCCATATTTACGAGCTGCGGTGGCGGTGGGGGTGGTTCAACGATCGAAGGTCCAACGCTCTCCCTCGGGGAGGCCCTTTCTATAATCGTGGATCAAGTCTACATCAACTCCGGCCTTGACGATGAGTATGGTTCAAGGGGGGAGTTTTCGGTTTATCTGAGGGATGCTGCAACAGGTCAGGACGTAGCCTGCACCCAGGCGGATGATGGCATGGAGGAACTTTCAACCTCCGGGATCTATTATGGAGGACTGTCTATTCCGTTCGCAGAGGTAGATGAAGAGCATCCAAATGAGATGGCCCGTTTTCAACTCGTATTCGTCGAACAGGATGGTGTAGGATGCCCAGGTCCCATAGACGACGATGATGATATTGCCGGAATATCTCCTGAATTCATGTTCGACAATCTCATCGGCAAAAAAATATGGGCTACAAATGGTCAGGCGGTTGCAGTTTTGAGAAATCAGAGTGAGGACGCGTCCACGGTGAGTCCTATGGCGCCTGCATTGGAAGAGGGTTTGATAATAGACGAGATCTATTTCGACAACGGATCCGATGGCCAAAGTTCCTCGCGTTACTATATCTTCGTCGACCAGATCGAAAGCGGTAACTCCACTTATCAGTGCCAGGTCGACGACGACCTGATGTCGGAGGTGCGTTATG
>CAYWIG010000223.1:0-4201 GCA_964458295.1 uncultured Myxococcales bacterium | reverse complement strand
GTCGATTTTTCTAATTCCTCAGCGATAACGGCCTTATCATCCAGCGGATCGCTTATCATCGACAACAACTTCATCATTGCTGGGGAGGCATTCTACTCCAAAGGGATTGGGATCGCTGACATCTCAGACGCCGACATCTACTACAATTCGATTGTAACTAATTCTAATTCAGAAACGAGTTGGGATATATTCATCTTCGGCGATGCTTACAGTGACACCTCCATCGTCTACGCAGACATTATAGACAACATACTGTGTATCGACGGCGGCAGAAGTGGAACCACCTATGGGATTCTTATTACTGATACCGTGGCGTCCGGCGATTCGATAACGGCACTCGAATATAATCTCTTTTGCGACGGTCTTACCAATCTCTACGTTGATTTGAGACCCGATGCCGATATTGAACTCACCGATGTGGCCTCGGTAAACGCGCTAGATAATTCGTATATGGATAACATTTCCGGCTCAGCAGATTTTTTCGACATGGAAAACTACAACCTTCATATAGGCGCTGCGTCCGATGCTATAGCTGCTGGAATTGCGATCAGTGGATACGATACCGATATAGATGGGGATGCGCGTCCTTCCGGGAGTGCTCCTGACATCGGTGCGGATGAACGATAGTTTTTTCTGAACCACTGTCCACTATGGTTCAGCTTACCGCATCTGTTCGCGGAGTATCTCCTGCTCCTTGAGTATTCGATCGATCCTTTGAACAGCCTCCGAATACTTTTTATCGGAACCGCGCGAGAGGGCCTCGTTATAGAAGTGAAGGGCCATCTGGTATTTTTCCAACGCCTCATAGGCGATTCCGACATTATAATACGCCCCATCCCTCGCAGGATCTTTATGAATCACATCCTCCCAGGCGGCGATCGCCTCGCGCCACTTACCCCTCTTGGCCAACTCGTTGCCTTTATAACACCCCTTCTTCGTTGAGAGCTTCGTCTTATATCTCACCGGATGTGGCGTGATGTTGTCCGCAGCCTGCATTGCGATCCTATCAGCGAGTTCACCCATGATCGCATCGTCGCTCTCAATGCGTTCGACCTCATCCACACCCTCAGCCCTGTAATTCTCATCGATCGAGATATCATCCTGCTCCCACTCACCGGTCCTGCGTTTTAGAAATACGATCACAGCCCTGGCATCCGCACGTTTTCTGACTATCGGAATTTTACAAAACAGCTTATCCTCATCGTACCTCTCATGGCGTATACCATAGCTCCTGTAGCACTTCTGTCTGAATGCGTAATCCTCCTCGCCGGTCTTTCGTTCGATCCTCGTATCGAAGCTGGTGTCGACGTCGATATCTTTTACGGAAACGGCGAGCGCCGCATCAGTCTTATTTTTATTAATAACCTTCTTCAATTCTGATTCATCAGGATTTTTCGATAATGCCTCTGGTAAAATTTTTACGTCCTTGAAAAATGATCGTCCCTCCACAATTTCAGCAATTCTTGAAACGATCGGCTCCGTATACGACGCCCCCTCCGTGCCCCACGCCTTTATAGGCACCAGGACGATCTTTTTTACGCCCGCGACATCATATTTCGCAGGTGCGGTTCGCCGAACCCTTACCGATTTTGCGCAGGAGCAGGTGAGAATTATAAGGACCATAACGATGGAAATCCTAAGCGCTCTTATCTTCATAGTACGCAACTCCTACCATGGGGAGGGTGACAGGTCACGCGGCAATATCCATCGCATCAAATGCTGGGGGATGGAGACCTCATCGAAATATCGCATCCATCCTGACTCTCCGCCCTCCTCCATTTTTTTATATTGTGTCACATGAAGTTGAAGTATAATTGTCACCTATGTTTATCAAATATTCCATATACATTTCTTTGGTCATTTCACTCCTAATCGTTCCCGGATGCGGCGGCGGGGGTGGAGGTGACGATCTCAGCAACCTCACAGCTGCGGAGCAGGAGGCTTACAATAATGCCGCCGATGCGGGGGAAACATTCAACCTGCAGGTCTCATCCGGATCGGTTGATGGGTTTGTGAATAGTATGGCTACGGCCTTTCCGGGAGTGACGACACTCATCGACGGCGGGGCTGATGTCAGAACGGCGTTGGAACTAAAATTTTCCGGTACGAAGACGTACGAAAACGATATGCAGCTAGCGATATTCGCATACGCGCTGGCAGAAATCGGTAATGCAGATACGCTATCAACGCTCAGGGATTTCCTGGGGGACAACTTGACGAGCGGGCTTCCCTGGTCGCCCCATCTGATCGCACGAGCGATAGAAACCCTATCTGGCGAAACCGATTTGGAACCCACATCCTATTACAACCTTCCTCAACTGATACAGCTCACCACATCTTCGGATGCAGATGTGTCCGCCGAAATGCTCAAGACCGATTTCGGTGATCGCGACGATTGCGTCCGAAGATACATGTTCGTGGATGGCAGTGGAAACCCAATCACCTACGAGGATGCCGAGGGCGTCACTCAGATAGCTTACATTGAGGGGCGTGAAGTTCAGGATGCAACGGTTAGGGATGCGTGGGCAAACGATTATATCGATAGGGTGATCTACGGAGGCGGCGATTACGTCGATGATGAGGACGAGATCGAGGAGTTTGTTGGAACGCCATCCATGCAATTTAACTGTGGCGGTTATGCCTTCAGAGGCTTTCACGATAACCTTCGTTGGAGGGTTGATCCGGCCCCGGTGTATGAAGTTCTAATAAGAACGGGTCTAATCACCGAAGTGAGTCAATACACCGCCGATGAAGGGGATATGGTCTTCTACTTCACCTCAGGATCGGATCGGCCGGGTCATGTGGCCGAGATACATCAGATCGATGGATATCTATTCCGCGATATCACCGTGCGTAACGCCGATGGGCCGAGCGGTCTGTTCGACGCCCCGATGGATGCGGATTACTTTACGCCCGAGGGAGAGATCCTCGGTCAATTTGGCGATTGGAATATCTATGAGTGGACGAGCGGTTCCGCGCCTTCGGTGGAAGAGGTAGAAGGTGACAATGAAACTTACTGCAACTATGTCGCCCCATCGGATGGCGGAGGCGGCGGAAGCAGCAGTTTCGATTTCAGCGGAGAGGTCGAGGAAGCGACATTCTGCATGGCTGCGGCGATAAATCGATGTGCCGATGGGGAAACCAACTCTGCAGATTGCACAGGTGGCGGCACCGCAAGCTGTACGCAGAGTGGAGCCTCCATCCAGTTGAGTTTCTCAAGTTGTTGGGAGGCAGCCTATTCATGTTTCGGATCGCTTTCCGGAACTGTATCCGGCAGCGATATACTCGTGACTGGAGATTTGGTAAAGGGACAGAACACCTGCACATTTACCTACAACGCGGTGCCGTTTAGTTCCTATGGAGCACCTCAGAGCGGAACGGCGGATGTCGATTGTGGGGATAATGGAACGTCAACCTGCACATTTCCAGATAATACGTGTAATTGATGGGCACCTCTAAAAATCCCCTATTTTGTCGAATGTCATTCCGGCATGCTTTAAGCCGGAATCCAGCAGATGTATTTATATCTATTTTCACGGCTGGATCCCAGCTTAAATTATTCGGGGATGATAGAAGAATGACAGTTTTTAGAGGTGCCCTGATACAACTTCCACGCTGTAATTTTTTTTAGGATTCCTGCAAAATACTAATTCATCGTACCGCAATACAGGGTGTAAATATTCGTTATCCCGCAGACGATATCGTCGTCAAAGGCCAGAGGATTTAGATAGCCCTGTTCGGTATAATTTCTTGCAATGAACTTGCCGTCGGTAAGTTTATAGATGGCTCCTCCGCCCGAACCCCCTCCACTCCGATATAGATCGCTGCCAGAAATGAAGAATCGAGATGGCGTTACCTCTATATCGATCGTGTCGGTAGAATCTCTGACTGGAATCCCTGCGCGGTTTGTAAAATCACTATTTAAATCATAAGCGAATACACCAGCGGACGTGATATTAACATAAAGACTGCCATCGAAATCAATTATACTGGAAACATAGTCAGATTCATCGTCGGGCAAGGTTACCAGCGTTTCAACTTCATCCGTTTGAAGATCTATGCTGCTGATCGTCTTTTGAAATTGATTGTAGCCGTAGAATACATCACCCAAATTTGTATAGGAGAGCATCCAGCCGTAATATCCGGAAACGATATCACCCACCTGCGAGCCATCCCGAAATTCGCGAAGTCCGTAAACTTC
>CAYWIG010000222.1:0-4247 GCA_964458295.1 uncultured Myxococcales bacterium | reverse complement strand
ACCATCAGTGAGATCGTGCCCATCACATACCTGGATATTATTCGCGCCTCTGTCGAAGGGGTGAACTTTTATGTCTACTCCGGCGACGGAACCTTGTCATCCCAGCACAGCATTCAGTGCATGGTCTACAGTCAAGTTATCGAATGCGATCTTCCGATGAGTGATCTCTTTGACTTCAATGGCAAATTGAAGGCTCCTTATAAAAATGGCTATGTAGTTGTGGTAGTAACTCATTCATCAAGCTTCTTTGGTACAATACACTTTAGCACCGGCAACGTATCATTATACTACCTGACGATCGATTTGGGCCCAGATTCGGACGGGGATGACGTTTCAGATTTCATAGATAATTGTCCTGATATGTATAATCCATCGCAGGCCGACAATGATGAGGACGGTTACGGCGATTGGTGTGACAACTGCATGCTGGTGGCCAATGAGGATCAGGTAGACAGCGATGAAGATGGATATGGCGATGCATGCATAAAGGACAATGACGGCGATGGCATAATAGATAAAGAGGATAACTGTCCATACGTCGCCAATCCTGATCAGGCCAATGTGGATAACGATCTTCGTGGCGATGCATGTGATACACCAAGCAATGCCGGTGAAAATGTGACGCCTACGCCTACGGCCAGCAGATATGGCGGATATAACGATGGATGTACGCTGATCGCCGGCCAAACCGCTGGTCAGGGTTCGATACTGATAGCCATCCTGATGGCCATTCCGACCGCCCTGATAGCTCTAAGACGTCGTAAATACTCATAAAAAATAGTACGCAACTTTTCTGACGATCCTACGATAAAATGGTAGCACCGCCACACAGGTGGTGCTATGCCTTTGTTTGCTGGCGTTTCGTGCTAGCAGTGGGGGCGGTTAAGGAGGGATCGTCATGGAAAAATTTTCAAAGGGTCTTTTGATCGCAACTGTCTCTGTTTTCGCAGTACTTTCAATTACCGCTAGAGCCCAAGCTGCTGGGGAATGTGTCGAGTTCAACGGAGTCGGTGCTCCAGATGCTGACGGTGATTGCGTCGTCGACTACGTAATCGACGGTCTTCCAGAAGGAACGGAGATCGACAACTGTCCAAATGCTAGAAATGGCAACTGTGACACAAATCCTGCATATTGTAATTTGGATGGAAGTTATGATGGTAATGATCCCGATACGCTAAGCGATGCAGCGAGGAGGGCTGGCTTTCAAATCGATTGGAATAATAATGGGATAGGCGATGCCTGTGATGATGCCGACGGAGATGGCGTTATAGATTATCTCGATAACTGTAAGAGCATCAGCAATCCTGACCAGGATGATGGATACTGCGATGACACCGACAACGATGGATTCGACGACACCGCCGATAACTGTTGGGAAACTTACAATACTCCGCAGATAGATAGCGATGATGACAATATCGGGGATGCATGTGACAATTGTATACTCCACTACAATCCCGATCAGGCCGATGATGACGATGATGGATTCGGGAATCTCTGTCCTGATGTGTCTGACGGACTTCCTTCACCCGGTCAATCACCAGGGGTGGGCGGAGGCGGTGGTTCAGATTATCAGTTCGGTCCGAACAGAACTAAGGGTAACGGTGGATGTAGCTTTACAGGTGTCAGCGCTAACGCATCGGCCTTTTTAGCGATCTTTATGGCTCTGGCTTCAATGATCTTTGTAAGGAAGATTCGTTCCTAGACTGCTTTTAGCTGAAACTATTGGGCCAGCTATAACGAAGCTGGCCCTTTTATTTTTCTATCAGGGTCAATTTTCCATTTCTTGCTCAGCAATCAAGTGCGTGATAGGGTCAGCGTCCGATGAGGAGAAAGACGTTTGATAAAATTCAGAAGATATTGAAGAACCGACCGCTTATTTTGGATGGTGCCATGGGAACGACCATCGAAAATAGAAGTGAAAAGCCCTCCTGCAATGAGGAGTTAAATCTCGCCGATCCCGGCTTTATTCGCAATATACATTTGGAATATCTTAAGGCGGGCTCAGATGTAATTCTTACAAATACGTTCGGTGCGTCACGTATATCGCTGGAAGATCATGGTTTAGGAGATAGGACAGTTGAAATAAATAGATCGGCAGTTGAGATAGCCAGGGCGGCGGTCAAATCCTTTGGGAAAAAGACATTCGTGGCTGGCGATATTGGACCGACTTCAAAGTTGCCCACCCTCTCTCATGTTTCGTTCGACACCCTTTTTGATACATATTCTGAACAGATGAGGACCATGGTGGATGCTGGAGTTGATTTGATTCTCATTGAGACGTGCCAGGATCCGCTCCAGATGAAAGCCGCACTCTCTGCAGCGCGCTCGCAATTTGTTGAACTTGATACCGAAGTTCCAATTTTAATTTCTATTACAATAGAGAGAATTGGAACGATGCTCCTCGGGACGGAGCTGGACGCTGCGATATCCGTAACGACTCCCTATGCACCGTTCGCATTCGGACTGAACTGTGCGACCGGACCGGAGGATATGCGCGAACATTTAAGCATGCTCTCCAACGAATCTTCATTTCCTATAATCTGTCAGCCAAATGCGGGCTTGCCGACATTGGTAGCTGGAAAAACAAAGTACGACATGGATCCCAAGGGATTCTCTGAAATCATGTCGGATTTTGTGAAGAAATTTAATATCTCATTTGTCGGGGGGTGTTGTGGTACCACACCAGAGCATATTGGATTGTTGTGTGAAAAACTAAACCGAATAGACAAGCCAAAATCTCAACAAAGGGCTGCAACCAGGCCATCCGTATCGAGCCTCTTCACATCGGTGTCGCTCGATCAAGAGCCCAGGCCACTTCTTATCGCTGAGCAGACGAATGTGAATGGGTCAAAAATATTTAAAAAATTATTAAAGGACAACGGATTTGAAGCCATGGCCGAAGTTGCAAAAACAGCTGCATCATCCAGCCATGCGCTGGATATATGTTTGGCACAGCCAGGTAGGGATGAGGCTATCGATTATATCGAGCTCATCAGAACGATAGTGCTGAAGGTCGATTCCCCGATAATGGTGGATTCGACAAGCCCGGAAGCGATTGAGGCGGCTCTCAAGTTGATTCCGGGACGGGCAATAATCAACTCCATCAACCTTGAGGATGGTGGTGCGAAGGCTAGGAGAATTATCAATCTTACCAGGAGGTATGGCGCTGCTGTAGTGGGACTCGTTATAGATGAAGGAGGTATGGCAAAGACGGCTGACGATAAGCTTAGAATCGCTAAGCGAATTATAGACCTCATTCATTCAGAAGGCCTTACGGACGACGATATATTTATCGATTATCTGACGTTTACATTAGCGAGCGGGGATGCCGGACTCTACGATGCCGGCGCGCAAACATTGGAGGCCATTTCAAAATCCAAGGCAAAATTTCCGAAGATCAGAACGATATTGGGTGTCAGCAATATTTCGTTTGGCCTTCCTCCAAAATTTAGAAAGGTGCTGACGAGCGTATTTCTAAATAGGGCTTTGGATGCGGGATTGAATGCAGCGATAATTAATCCCAAGAAGATCGTTCCTTATGATAGTGTATCAGAAGAGCTGGAAGATATATGTTCCCGTCTAATAGAGAATGATCGAAAGAGCAGTGATCCACTGAAGGAACTCTTAGGCTATTCCGACCGTGAAGATATTGATGAGGTGCATGTTACCACGGTGGATAGAAAGTCATTGTCACCCGAGGATTCATTGAAGGACAGCATACTCGAGGGTACGAAGGAGGGGCTGACATCTACGATCGATGATGTGTTGGCGCTTGGACTAAAACCTAAGCAGATAATAAGTGATATCCTCCTTCCAGCAATGCAGGAGGTAGGCGTTAGCTTTGGAGATGGTGGTATGCCGCTTCCGTTCGTTCTCGAATCGGCTGAAACTATGAAGGCCGCAATCGACATCCTGACACCGCGTATGAGGGCCGATGAAAATCTCTCAAGGGGAACGATAGTGCTCGCGACCGTGAGGGGGGATGTACACGATATAGGTAAAAATCTTGTCGATGCGATTCTCAGCAATAACGGATTTAAAGTTATAAATCTTGGTATCAGGCAGCCTGCTAAATCTATCATAGATGCAGTTCGTGCCAATTCTGCAGATGCTATAGGTCTCTCCGGCCTTTTGGTCAGTTCAACTGAGGTGATGCTAGAGGATTTGAAGGAGTTTCGCGAGGGTGGCCTTTCAATTCCAGTCCTCTGCGGTGGGGCGGCGCTCTCACCATCATTCGTAGATGA
>CAYWIG010000221.1:0-4260 GCA_964458295.1 uncultured Myxococcales bacterium | reverse complement strand
CAGCAGGGTTCCCCATAGGGCAGCACTGTTAGACTTTGTCAGCAATTGGATTGTTTTAAAGAGCGCAAACGCAATTATCGACGTGAGGATCAACTTTAGAATGGTCATCGATTCAATTCCAAAGAGCTGATAACAATTCCAGATGAAGATCTGGAAGAGCCATTCGTGGTTTATCCACGGCTGTCCAGCTGCTGTATACGAAAAAATATCGAATTTGGGGACACTTCCGGTGAGATTTATAATTTCACCTGTCCTCAAGTGCCACCAGATGTCGAAGTTGGCGATTTTTGTAAAGCCAACCGTGACCACCACTCCAAGGAGAGCAAGCGGCCAGAAGATGGATGACGGTTGCCGATCACGAAGAAAATTCATTGCGGCGACTATAGCAGAGGATTGATCGGTGAGCCATAATTAAACGGGTGAATCCCTGTATTTTCATGTATTTTGGCCGCTTGGTATCATTGACCTTATGTCGCTAGGCTGGTACTATGCGAAACCTTAAGGGGGATGGTTGATGGCCGAAGCGACCTTCAAATTACTGGATAATATTGGTCAAGAACTCGTAGATTCCGGACTTATCAGTGCAGATCAACTGGCTGTCGTTCAGGAGACGAAGAAGAACCTTGGCGGCGATATCGGCCACATCCTCATCCGTAAGGGTTTTTTGACAAAAGAACAGATTTTGGAATTCTTAAGTCAGCGTCTGAACGTTCCTTTTGTGACGCTGGCTGATTACACGATCGATGCAGATGTCGCAAAGTTGGTTCCCATAACTCTTGCAAAGAAATATCACTTCATGCCGCTGTTCAAGATCGAGGATACGCTAACGATCGCTATGGCGGATCCCCTCGATGTCTTTGCTTTGGACGAGATAAGATCCGCTCTTAAATGTCGTATCCAACCAATGCTGGCATCTTCCGAAGAGATCGATCAGCTCCTGACGGATAACTATCGTATCCTTGAAGGATCTGTGAGGGGTGCGGATGATATCGAGATAGTCCAATATGGAGCCGAAAGCGCTGAGGATATCGCAGACCAACTGAAGGAGATCGCTTCTGGATCTAAAATTATATCCGAGGTTAATAGGATAATATTAACAGCGATCAAAGAGGATGCGAGCGATATTCATATCGAACCACTTGAAAATTCCCTGAAAGTCAGGAGTAGAATAGATGGTGTTTTGGAAGAACGACTGATTCTGGGGAAGAAGATGCATCTCCCCATAGTTACTCGCATAAAAATAATAGGCGGAATGGACATCGCCGAACGCAGGGTACCCCAGGATGGTAGGGTGCGCGCTAGGGTGTCTGGCAAGACTATCGATATGCGACTTTCGACCTATCCCACCATGCACGGCGAGAAGGTCGTTATCCGCTTGCTATCAAGGGAACAGGTCTATGGAATCGAATCCCTGGGCTTTGATGAGGAGCAGCGGAAGCTATTCGAGGATATAATCCTCAAACCCTACGGCATCTTTCTCGTAAGCGGGCCTACCGGATCGGGTAAAACAACAACACTATATGCAGCTTTGCAGAGATTAAACTCTCAGGATCGGAATATCATTTCAATTGAGGATCCTATCGAAAATGAGATACCTGGGGTCAACCAAGCCCAGGTAAATCAAAAGGCGGGGATGACCTTTGCCTCCGCCATGCGATCCATACTGAGGCAGGATCCGGATGTCATCATGCTTGGTGAGATCAGGGATCAGGAGACGGCGGATATTGCAGTCAGGGCAGCTATCACGGGCCATCTCGTCTTTTCAACGATACATACCAACACGGCGCTCGGTGCGGTGACGAGGCTTGAAGATCTAAACGTTGAGCGATTTATGCTCGCTTCGGCCTTGGTGGGTATGATGTCGCAGCGTTTGGTCAGAAGGATATGCAAGTATTGTAAACATGAAATCGAGCCTGATCCCGTTAAGCTTCAAGCACTCAAAATTGAGAAGAAGATAAAGGCATTCAAGGGAAAGGGATGCAAGCATTGCAGAATGAGTGGATATTCAGGGAGGCATGGGTTATTTAGGATTGTCAGTATGACTAGCGAAATTAAACGCATGATAGTCGAGGGCGCCTCTGAGGCTCAGTTAAATGAGGTAGCGAATAAGTTGGGCATCAAGGAATTGAAGGAGCAGGGTATAGCGAGAATTATAGATGAAACGACTACGATTGAAGAGGTCATCAGGGTTACTAATGTGGATACTTGATTATGCCTACATTTCAATATAAAGCGCGCGACAAGGATGGAATCCTGATCTCAGGTGAGATCGAGGCGGTGACAGCCCAGGAGCTCAAGGATGGTTTATTCCATGAGGGCTTAATTCCTCTCTCAGTCAAGGAGATTAAGAGTGGTGCCTTGAAGCTCAACCTGTCCGGTTTATTCAGCAAGGTTAAACCTGAAGAGATCATGATCTTTACGAGGCAATTTTATACGCTTTTTAAGGCTGGCGTGAGTATCGATACGATACTCGATACGATGATCAAACAGTTGAGGGGAAGATCGCTAAAGAATGCCTTGGTGAGGGTTAGGGCGGATGTAGCATCCGGTTCAACGCTTGCCCAAGCGTTTAGCAGACATCCGAAGATCTTCAATGAACTCTATGTTTCCATGCTTTCAGCCGGCGAAGAGGCGGGAATCTTGGAAGAGGTTCTAAGGCATCTTTCGGAGTTGTTGGCTAAGGATTATGAGATCAGGAAGAATGTGAAGGGTGCGACGCTTTATCCCAAAATCGTCATCACAGTTTTGATTCTCGCAATCGTGTTCCTGATGATTTTTGTTGTACCGAGGTTCGTAGACTTCTATGGCCGCTATGGCGCTGAATTGCCGGTGCCTACGCGTATATTGATCGGCATGAGCGGTTTCTTCAGAAATTATTGGTATATAGCACTGGGCGGTGTAGTGGTTCTAATCATCCTCTATAAGAGATTCTATAATACCAACGTCGGTAGATTCAAGATCGATAGGCTGCGCCTGAAGTTCCCAGTCTTTGGTCCTCTGAACCTGAAAGTTGCGAATGCGAGATTTGGCCATATTTTATCAGCGTTGTATCGAAGTGGTCTCGCTATGCCACGCAGCCTGGAGGTCGTAGCCAACGTTTTGGAAAATGCCGCTGTTTCATTGGAAATATTGAAGGTGAGGGATGAGACCCAGAGGGGATCGACCCTCTCAGAAGCCCTGTCCAGGCAGACCTACTTTTCTCCCGTTATCGTAGAAACGACGGCGGTTGGAGAGCGTGCAGGTGCCTTGGATGAGATGTTATCTACCGTTGCCGAGCATTTTGATACCGAGGTTACTCATACTATAAAAAATCTTACAACTTTACTTGAACCTCTGCTATTAATAGGTATATTCGGCTTTGTGGCACTGCTGGCGTTGGCGATATTTCTTCCGATATGGAACATGTCTGAAGTTATCAGCACGGGCGGTTGATGGAAGTATATAATGATAATTTGAAAGGCTAAAATATGTTGAAGAAAAAACGTTCACCTTTCGAAATTTTTGTAATCACCATACTTGTAATTTTGTGTCTTGCTCTCGGTATCGGTATATTTGCCGGGAGGACTAGGGTTCAAAAGGGTAGACTCCTTATGCAGGAACTCTCCATGTTGCGCTCATCCGTCTCTTTGTTTAGTGTGCTAAATGGAAGGTTGCCCAAAAGCCTGGATGAGCTTAAGGATTCTAAATATACAGTCGATGATATGCAAAAACCGTATATTGAATTTTTTAACGATTCGAATCAGAGTCTGGTCGATCCTTTTGGGAATCCATATGCATATGATTCCAGTAAGGGCTGGGTCAGTTCCAAATCTGATGGATATGAGCGATGGTGAGTGCGTTCGACTGGAGGATAACAATTATGAGAAGAAAGTATGAAAGAGTAGCGCTGATAGTTATCGCAGTGTTGACCATGGCGATTATGGGTGTGGCTATATATTTTGAGAGACAGCTATCAAATCAGAAGGCGATGTTCTATCAGCTTCAAGCACTGCGCACCTCCGTCAATCTGTACAAAGCTATCAACAAGAAAAATCCGACCACCCTCAGGGCACTCGTCAATGAGGAGTTTAAATTTCCGAATGAGGAGATACCTCGCCGATATCTCCAAAGTCCTCTTTTGGATGAGAAGGGTGAAGTTGTTGATCCGTTCGATCATACATATGAGTATGACTCTAAGACAGGATGGATCAGGAGTTCAACTGCTGGATATGAGTATTGGTAGTTGATATTTAAGGGTTATTTGGGCCCAGTAACGGGCTG
>CAYWIG010000220.1:0-4276 GCA_964458295.1 uncultured Myxococcales bacterium | reverse complement strand
CACAAAAGCTCCGATCATGCGTTACAAACACAACAACATGGAGGAGTTGGAAAACCTCATCAAAGAGAATCAGCAGTATGAAAGAAAGTATATCGTAACGGATGGAGTCTTCTCGATGGACGGTGATCTAGCGGATTTAAAAACGGTCGCCGACCTTGCAGACAAGTACGACTGCGTCGTCATCATCGATGATGCGCACGGTGAAGGAGTCCTTGGTAAGGGCGGACGTGGAGTCGTAAATCATCTGGGTTTGGGTGAGAGAATCGATATCGAGGTCGGAACCCTTTCGAAGGCGTTCGGATGTGCGGGCGGATTCGTAGCTGGAAATAAGGATCTCATAGATTGGATCAAACAGCGCGGCCGTCCGTTCTTATTCTCAAATGCGCTCTCTCCATCGGAAGCCGCAGGATGTCTGAAGGCGGTGGAGCTTCTTGAGAAGAGCGAAGATCTCGTGAACGCCCTCTGGGATAATAGTAAGTATTTCAAGGCAAGTATGAAGGAGTTGGGTTTCGATATCGGTCACAGTGAAACACCGATTACACCTATCATGCTAGGTGAGGCTTCAACGGCGCACGGTATGAGTAAGAAACTCTTCGAGGAGAAGGTCTTTGCAATGGCGCTTGGTTACCCGACAGTTCCTAAGGGTAAGGCTAGAATTCGCGTCATGGTTTCAGCTGGACACTCCAAGGACGATCTGAACTACGGCATCGAGAAGTTTACGAATATAGGTAGGGAATTTGGTGTTATTAAGTAGGGAAGCTAAATAAATTCCAAATAACAAGCACCAAATTACAAATAAAATCCAATGACCAAAATTCCAATAACCGAAATAAGGGTATTAGGGATTTTGGTCATTTGGTAATTGGAGTTTGGAGCTTATTTGTAATTTGGGATTTGGTATTTGGGATTTTAAGGAGCAAAAAATGACAAATAAGATGAAGGCTGTGGTTAAAGTTAAGCCTGAACTCAACGGCACCGAGATCATGACGGTCGACGTTCCGAAACCCGGTCCAAACGATGTGTTGATCAAGGTAAAGGTCGCATCGATATGCGGCACCGATGTGCATATCTTCAATTGGGATGCGTGGGCAGCGGGAAGGATAAAAACTCCGCTCATCTACGGCCACGAATTTGCAGGTGAGATTGTCGAAGTCGGAAGTAACGTAAGCCACATAAAGGTTGGTGATTATGTCTCGGGTGAGTGTCATATCGCATGCGGACATTGTCAGCAGTGTCGGACGGGTCTTGCCCACGTCTGCCAAAACACGAAGATCTTTGGCGTGGATGTGCCGGGTATCTTTGCTGAATACGCGTGTATACCTGCAGCGAACGCATGGCTAAATGATTCTGAAGCGCCTGCCGAGATCTGTTCGATTCAGGACCCCCTTGGCAACGCGGTGCATTCCATCTTCACGACAGATGTTGTTGGAAAGGATGTCGCTATATTGGGTGTTGGTCCGATAGGTGCTATGTGTGTCTCAATCTGTAAACATATCGGTGCGGCGAATGTATTCGCAGTCGGTAGAAAGAATGAGTATCGCATAGATCTAGCGAAGAAGGTCGGTGCCGACTACACATATAAGGCTGCCGACGATGTTTTGGGCGATGTTCTCGACAAGACGAACGGAAAGGGGGTCGATGTCGTTCTTGAGATGTCCGGAAACGCGAATGCGATAGGACCAGGATTGGATCTTTTGAGAACGGGCGGCGAGCTCATCCTTCTCGGCGTCTATGCCGATCCTGTAACTCTCGATTTTTCGAAACGTGTTGTGTTTAAGTATGCAACGATCAAGGGTATCAACGGCCGCAGGATGTTCGACGACTGGTATAGGATGAAGGGGCTTCTCAAGAATCCTGGAATCAGAAAGGACCTCGATACCATCATCACACATCGCTTCAAGTTCGATCAATTTCAGGAGGCGATGGAGACGATGCGAGGAGGCAACAGTGGTAAGGTGGTGCTTGAATTATAAGCTCCAAATAACAAGCACCAAATAACAAATAAATTCCAATACTCAAATTCCAATGACCTAAACCAATATATTTAGAGTTTCGGTCATTCGGTAATTGTAATTTGGAGCTTATTTGGGATTTGGAATTTGGTGCTTGGGATTTAAAATTGGTGAAAAATTATGATAGTCGATCTCAGAAGCGATGTTCTCACAAAGCCCACAGGGGCGATGCTCGAAGCGATGATGTCGGCGACGATGGGTGATGATGTCTTCTCTGAAGATGAGACTACGTTGAAGCTTCAGGAGAGGGTTGCGAAGATGTGCGGCAAAGAAGCTGCGCTCTTTACCGTATCGGGTACGATGGCAAATCAGCTTGCGATCGCGTCGCAGACAGCTCCTCACGATGAAGTGATCCTGGATTTAAAGTCCCACATCTTTCAATTCGAACAAGGTGCACCTGCAATTATCAGCGGGGTTCAGACCAGACCAGTCGATTACGAGGATGCGCTTCCGAAATTGCAGGAGATTGAAGGCGCGATCAGGTTTCCCGATATCCATCATCCAATCTCAAAACTCCTCTGCCTTGAAATCAGCCATAATTATCTCGGCGGTTTTATACCTGAGTTTGATGATCTGAAAAAAGTTTGCAAGAGGGCAAGGGAGTTGGAGCTTAAGATCCACATGGATGGTGCAAGGATTTGGAATGCGGTTGTAGCGACGGGTAGGGATATCAAGGATTACACATCTCTCTGTGACACGATGATGTTCTGTTTTTCAAAGGGGCTCGGCGCACCAATCGGTTCGATTCTCGTCGGATCAAAGGATACGATAGCGCGTGCACACTATCTTCGAAAGGGCTTAGGCGGTGGTTGGCGCCAACCTGGCATGCTAGCGGCCGCTGCAAACTTCGCTTTGGACAATAACATAGAGAGACTAGCGGAGGACCACGAGCGCGTTCAAAAAATAGCGGGTGCAGTCGAAAAAAATCCAAAGCTCGAACTTGCCAGGCGAGTCGATACGAATATGGTCTTCTTCGTACCTAAATCAGGAGATCTTCGGGGTTGCTCCGCTTATCTGAACGAAGGAGGAGTTCTCCACGATTGGGAACACTTCAACATGTTTCGCCTCGTTACATATTTGGGTGTCGATGATGAGATGATTGAATATGTTGTGGATCAGTTATCTTCCTATTGATATGTCATTGTTGGAACGCCTCAGCTACAGCCAGGTCGGTCATATCCGCCACTTCCTGATAGACCTCATCCTTACTCAGGGCTCCATTTTCGATGGATGCCTGGATAAGGGCTATCAATAGGGCGTGTTGTTTTTCCGTAAGAACAATTTCCTCACCGACTTCAGGTCTATCGGGTAGCTGTTCCTTTGCATGTTGACAGACGAGTTCGACATCAGCCACTTTATCGTTAGGATCAATGACGGAACCCTGCCAATTCATAATCCACTCTAGGCTGTTTCCCCTTACCACGTATGGACATTCGGGGCAGACCTGTATTTCGGAGGAAATGTCATCTGCAGGTAGGTCGAATGTGTCGTCGGGAGGCGACATTCCATTGCCGGTATCACAATCATGATTCACCGATTCGAGTTTGAAGGCGGTTAAATCCGACCAATCCTCCCATTTATCATCCACCATCGAACGCACCTTCCAATTCCAACCGTTCAATTCGAGATGGTGCGCTTCATCTGCTAAATAGACGTAAAATGTATCTGAGACTTCATCGTCATCAACGACTGGAAAACTATGTTCAGCGTGTTTTGCGATGAGATGAAATTTTTCTGCATCATCTGGAGCGGACCACATGAAGACCCACTGAATGGAGTCGGGCTTTACGGAACAGCCGTTGTCCAGGGTTGCCTTCATGCTTGGATAGAGCGAGAAAATTCCTTCGACTGCAGATATCTCAACTGTCGATTCTTCGAGGGTTGTCTGTTGTAATGAATCTTCGCCATCCTGCTTGTATTGTGCCCCGTCATCCTTGAACATATTACACGAGGCGAGGCACACGAGCAGGGCGCAGAGCATGACAAATATGATCAAATTGATTTTTGGAATTCCCCGCATTTCGTCCTCCACACGTCTTATAATGAGCAAGTTGTGTGCCAAAATATTATAACGACGAAGGGGTTGTAACTATTTGGTATTATTAGGTATATTTTAGAATGAGTAGGGCTGTTCCATTCTCATATTGATAGAAATAGCACATAAGGACTTGAAATGATGCTCAAATTGATACCTAGGCGCGACGAGCTTGGGAGTAGATACCGGGGACATATGTAACAGTTGGGGATGGCAAGTAGTGGAGTAT
>CAYWIG010000219.1:0-4280 GCA_964458295.1 uncultured Myxococcales bacterium | reverse complement strand
TGAGCGCGCTCGTCGAGGGTGGTGAGGTTATCGAACCTCTCACCGATCGCCTCCTAGGTAGGGTTGCGCTTGAAGATATTCGCGATCCATACACCGACGAGATCATCGTCGAATCAAACAAGATGATCGATGAGGACCTAGTTCAGGAGATCGAGGATTCAGGTCTTGAGAAGGTTCTCATTAGGTCGGTTCTCACATGTAAGAGCAGATATGGCATCTGTGCAAAATGTTATGGGCGTGATCTTGCAAGAGGACATCTCGTCAACCTCGGTGAAGCGGTTGGTGTCATCGCTGCACAGTCGATCGGTGAGCCGGGCACACAGCTTACGATGCGTACATTCCATATCGGTGGTACGGCGTCGCGTCGTGTTGAACAGTCAACGTTGGAGACGAGGCACGATGGTATTATCAAATTTGAAAACGTGCAGAGCGTAGTTAACAAGGAAGGCCGTCGTACCGTGATGAACAGAAATGGCGTCATCATCATTTCAGACGATGCCGGCCGCGAGCGCGAACGCTATAAGTTGAACTACGGTGCATACCTTATGGTAAATGAGGGTGATAAGGTTAAGATCGGACAGATGCTCGCGGAATGGGATCCATATACGGTCCCCATTCTCACCGAGGTTTCGGGAGTTGTTAAGTTTGGAGATATAATAGAGGGGCTTACGATGGTTGAACAGGTCGATGAAGTTACCGGTCTGTCGCGTAAAGTCGTCATTCCTTCGAAGGATCCAAGCAGCAGGCCTAGGGTTTCCGTAAAGGATGAAAGTGGAAATACGGTGACGCTACCATCCGGAAGAGGAGAGGCACGTTATCTAATGCCGGTCTCTGCGAATATCGCTGTTTCTGAAGCCGACGAGGTTAAGGCCGGTGATGTGATCGCAAAGATTCCTCGTGAAACCACGAAGACGAAGGATATCACCGGTGGCCTTCCACGTGTTGCAGAGCTCTTCGAGGCGAGAAAGCCAAAGGATCATGCCGTTATTTCAGAGATTGACGGAAGGGTATCCTTTGGTGATGACGTAAAGGGTAAGAGGACGCTCATCATCACCCCCGAAGTTGGCGACCCCAAAGAATATCAGATTCCGCGATCGAAGCATATATCGGTCCATGAGGGTGATTACATTCTGGCAGGCGAGGCACTCATGGATGGTTCATCCAATCCGCACGATATACTCGCGGTCTTGGGTGAGAAGGAGTTGGCAAAGTATCTCGTCGACGAAATTCAAGAGGTTTACAGACTGCAGGGTGTGAAGATAAACGATAAACACATTGAAACTATCGTGCGTCAGATGCTCCGTCGTGTGAAGATCGTCGACCCAGGTGATACGGATCTCCTCGAGGACGAGCGGGTTGAGAAGTGGACCTTTGAGGAAATCAACGAGCGGATGAGAACCAAGGGCAAGAAACCGGCCGTGGCCGAGCCTATGCTTCTTGGAATCACGAAGGCATCGCTAGCTACCGAGAGTTTTATATCCGCAGCTTCGTTCCAGGAGACGACGAAGGTTCTCACCGAGGCAGCGGTCTCGGGTAAGGTCGATAACCTAAGGGGTCTCAAGGAGAACGTGATCATGGGTAGGCTGATACCGGCTGGTACCGGCCTCATGAAATATAAGGGATATCAGATCGACGTGGACCAGCCCGAGGTCTCGGAAGAGGACCATCCATTCGAGACTGAAGAACTTGTCACACAGGAGGTTGCAGGCTAATCTCTAGAAGTAGCATTAACTATAAAAACCCTTGTAAATACCTTGACTTCGATTAAGGGGTCTGCTAGTTTCCCGCATCTTCGATTCAGAGTGCGTGGTATTCCTTATAACATCCTGTAATTGAAGCAAAAATGATAGGCAAACGTCGCCTGATAATGACGGAAGTGGGGTTTTATGCCAACAATTAATCAATTGGTAAGAACAGGACGTAAACAATTGAAATCACGTACTTCTTCTCCGGCGCTGATGCGCTGTCCTCAGAGAAGGGGTGTCTGCGTGCGCGTCTACACCGCGACACCAAAAAAACCGAACTCAGCTTTGAGAAAGGTTGCGAGGGTTCGCCTGACAAACGGTATTGAAGTTACATCGTACATACCGGGCGAAGGGCATAACCTGCAGGAGCACTCTGTCGTTACGGTGCGAGGTGGTCGTGTGAAGGATATTCCTGGTGTCCGTTATCACGTTGTAAGGGGCACGCTCGACACCACCGGTGTCGAAAATAGGCGTAAGAGCCGTTCAAAGTACGGAACGAAGAAACCGAAATAGAACAAACGTCTCTCGTTTCCCGTGGCTCGTATCTCGCGAGCGACGAGCGACGAGCGACGAGTAACGGAGTTTAATATGCCAAGAAAGAAAAGGGCCAGCTTAAAGAGGAAAACTACTCCGGATCCCAAGTACGGTGATCAGTTGGTGGCGAAGTTCATCAGCAGTCTGATGTGGGATGGCAAAAAATCGACCGCTGAGAGAAACGTATACGGTGCATTCGATGTTCTGCAGGAGAAGAAGCATGACGATCCTGTTAAGTTGTTCAAACAGGCTATGGAGAACATCAAACCTGTGGTCGAAGTCAGATCAAGGCGCGTCGGCGGTGCGACATATCAGGTTCCATGCGAGGTTCGTTCCGATCGCAGAGTTTCATTAGGTTTGAGATGGCTTCTCACTGCAGCGAGGAGTCGCGGTGAAAAGACAATGAAGGATAGGGTAGCAGCTGAGCTCTTGGACGCACTTGAGAATAAGGGTTCCGCAGTAAAAAAACGTGAAGATACACATAAGATGGCTGAAGCGAACAAGGCTTTTGCCCACTATCGTTGGTAGGACGTTGAATATGACGCTCTTTGATAGCATGGTGTAGGACGTTTTTAAAATAGTTTGAAAGGGTTTTATGCAGGATTCAGGTTCAAATCTTGAGATGGTACGAAACATCGGAATCGTTGCTCATATCGATGCGGGCAAAACGACCGTTTCCGAGCGTATCCTCTTTTATACTGGCATGACCTATAAGATTGGCGAGGTTCATGACGGTACTGCTGTTATGGATTGGATGGAGCAGGAGCAGGAGCGTGGAATTACGATCACATCCGCAGCCACTACGTGTAGCTGGAAAGACCATCGAATCAACATAATAGATACGCCTGGGCATGTCGATTTTACTGCAGAGGTTGAGAGAAGCCTTAGAGTTCTCGATGGTGCGGTTGGTGTGTTTGATGCAGTTGCAGGTGTCGAACCTCAGTCCGAGACGGTATGGCGTCAGGCAAACCGTTACGGAGTCCCGAAGATAGCCTTCGTCAACAAGATGGATCGTACCGGCGCTGACTTTTATAGATGTGTCGATATGATGCACGACAGGTTGGCAGCTAACGCGGTTCCCTTTCAGCTTCCACTTGGAGCCGAAGCGGATTTTAGGGGCGTTATAGATCTCGTAACCTTCAAGGCTTATATCTTTGATGAAGAGACAAAGGGTGTTCAGTTTGAGGTTCTAGATATTCCCGAGGATATGTTGGCTGAGGCCGAGGAGTACAGGGAGAAGTTGATCGAGGCGGTCATCGAGATGGATGACGATCTTCTCCATAAGTATCTCGAGAGTCACTCGCTTACGACGGAAGAGATAAAGAGGGCCGCCAGGATGGCCTCCCTGCAGATGAAGGTCGTTCCAGTGCTTTGCGGAGCTGCCTTTAAGAATAAGGGAGTTCAGCAGCTTCTGGATGCAGTTATCGATTATCTCCCCTCTCCGATAGATGTTCCTCCTATAGAGGGCAAACATCCGGATAAGGATGAGATGGTTGAGAAACGCGCCCCCACACTTGAGGAGCCTTTTGCAGCTCTGGCGTTCAAGGTGATGACCGATCCGTACGTAGGTCAGTTGACTTACTTCAGAGTTTATTCAGGAAAGGTTGAGAGCGGCCAGACTGTTTGGAACGCGATCAAGGGGAAGCGCGAGAGGATCGGTAGACTCCTGAGAATGCATTCCAATAAACGTGAGGAGTTGGATGCAGCCCTGGTAGGCGATATCGTTGCTTCGGTAGGACTTAAACTCACGGGCACTGGTGACACGCTTTGCAATCAGGGTAGGCCGATAGTTCTCGAGAAGATGGAATTTCCTGATCCAGTTATATCGATCGCCATTGAACCTAAGACGAAAGCGGATGAGGAGAAGTTGGGATTGTCCTTGCAAAAACTTGCCAATGAAGATCCGACGTTTAAGGTTCGCGTGGATCACGAGACTGGTCAGACGGTAATTTCGGGAATGGGCGAACTTCATCTTGAGATAATAACCGATCGCCTTCTCCG
>CAYWIG010000218.1:0-4292 GCA_964458295.1 uncultured Myxococcales bacterium | reverse complement strand
TCGAGTTTAAGGGATGCTGTGGATGTTGAGATGGAACCATCCACCATAGAGGATGCCTCGTTAGCTGATTCCGCGTTTGAACTGGTGTATTCTTTATTCGGTACATTCTATGCTGGTGATCAAGCAGCTGTTCTACAGAAGATCGTCGATGCCCTGAAGGTTGGAGGCGAAACTTGTGTCATGTGGAAACCATGGAGTTTGACCGATAGTCCTATACATTCATTTCGCAATGAACGCAGGGCTTCTCTGATGAATCGATATTTTGGGATTTTTATGCAGGGTGGTCTACACGCGGTTGCAGAAGGATTTAGGTGGAGTGGAATATCAGGAGGTAAGGCGCATGTGGTGTGGGGAAGAAAGATGAGGGAGACTGTGGATGTAGCGGATCTTTTTCAACAGGCGCAGGATCCGTCTAACCAAGATGATGAGTCACAATTTGTGAGATTGAGTCAGGGGGGTCCTCTCTTCCCAGGTGATTTTTTTGGCCGGCATCATCTCCTCTCGATCGCCACTCTTATGATCAGGCAGTTTAGGGCGTCCGTCGAACTTGATGCCGAAACTCAATATTTTAAAATTACGGATCGTCGGCCAAAGACATCCAATCCTGACATGGAACTGGCAGATTATATATTCAGAAATAGCCTGGCCGGTAGATTTTATAGGGGTATTCCACTTTCATTTTTGATCATGGGGAAACTTCAAGACACCCTTCAAGTTTTGGACACAGACGAATCCTATCCCGCAATGCAATTGAGGATGACGTTGAGTAGACACGGAGCCAATTTTGGGGGACACAGGGCTTGATTTATAGTAGCTGCTCAATTTTGTAATCTTCTTATAATTTAATAAGTTATACCTGATGGCCTCTCGATTTCGTGTATATACAGTCGATGTCGCAAGGGATATGCTTGTGAAATAGTATAAATAAACTTTTCAGCTATGGATAAAGAAATTATAAGTTGGACTATGAAATTTCTAAAACAAGGTACGTTATCGGGTCGTGTAATCCTTCTGGTATTTCTCGTAATCGTTCTATCATCCGCTGCATCGGTTCTTATCTGTTATATCGCATCCAACTATGTTGTGGATTTTGTCAGTACGAAGGTTAATGCGCAGATTTTTGCAGGGATGCAGACGTTCTTCAAGTCCATGTTCGGATATACCCTGAAGAATAATATGCTAGGCAATGTGAAGCTGATCGAGGATATTGAAAAAACCAGATTACTTTATACCGCCGGTGGGCTTGTTGCGATTAATATCATCATAGGTGCGCTGATGATGCCGATCGCACTTCGAATAACCAGGAGATGGAGAGAGAATTCTTCTACGGAACTTGAGGATAGAATCGATGCACTTGAGAAGGCCAAGAAGTTGAGGAGCGATTTTTTTGCGTGCATAAGCCATGATATCAGAACACCGTTGAATGGCATTCTGGGAATCGCGGATACGCTGGAGAGGGATGAGAGTGATCCAGAGAAGCTTTCGAGTATCAAGACGATCAAGGATAGCGGCAATAATCTGATGACGGTTGTGAATGAGATACTCGACGTATCGAAGCTTGATTCGGGGAGTATGAACCTCCACCCATCAGAGGTGAATATAGCGGATCTAGTCAAGGAGTCGGCTTCGACGATAGAGGTTGGGTGTAAAAATAAGGGAATAGATCTATCTGTAGAGATCGATAATTCCGTTCCGCATATCTATTATACGGATGGGCATAAGTTGGTCAGGGTTCTTATGAACCTCCTTGGGAATTCGCTAAAATTTACTGAAAGAGGAGAGGTCGGCGTCATCGTCAGAAAGAACAACAGTCATAGGAGGGGCGACATACTTTTTACAATAGTTGATTCAGGAAGAGGGGTGCCAAAGGATCGCAGGGATTGTATCTTTGAGAGCTATGTTCAGGCGGTAAGCGATGACCGACTGCAGGATAATGGTACGGGGCTCGGTCTTGCGATCTCTCGCGGTTTGGTCGAACTTATGGGCGGCGAGATATGGTTTGATAGCGAAGTAGGGCAGGGGAGTACCTTTTATTTTACTATTGGACAGTGCAGTTAAGAATTAATTCTTAATTCAACTCTTAATTCTTCATTAAAAATGTTTTGAGGGATTAGTTATGAAATTACACAAAATAGTCCTGCTAATATTAATACCGCTAATGTTCGCAAGTTGTGCGAAGGATCTCGTTAGCGGGAAGAAGGAACTCAACTTTTACAAATTGGATTCCGAGTCGAAGATCGGAAAACAGGTTTTGGATAGACAGCTCAAGGCAGCAAAGAGGAAGGAAAAGAAGGTCGACAAAGAAGCCGATGCGGAGGAATACAAACGGCTTCAAAAAATCGTAGAGAAGATTAAGCCTCAAACGCACTACCCGGATTTTCCCTATGAAATCCATGTCATGGAATCAGATGTCGTCAACGCATGGTGTGCGCCCGGAGGTAAGATGATGGTCTACACGGGTCTCTGGGATGAGAAGAAGGGTTTGGTCGAGAAGGGTAATGATGATCAGCTTGCAGCAGTTGTCGCACATGAGATGGCACATGCGAACGCCCGTCATGTCACGGAAGCGGTGAGCCAGAGTATTACGATATTCATGGCGGGTACGGCAGCACAAAACGCGATAAGCGCGGGAGGTCTGACACAGGGTGCGAACATCTTCGGGCAGGTGCTCTCGGATGGCGTGAGCATCTATCTGCCGAGCTATTCGCGTGGAAATGAGTATGAGGCGGATAAAATAGGAATCATGTATATGGCGAGGGCGGGCTATGATCCGAATGCGGTGGTCGAACTATGGAAAAAGGCGGCAAAGAAGAAAAAGGGTGCGACCAGCATCTACGCATCACACCCCTCCAGCGGTGCTAGGGCAAAGGCTCTAGAGAAGTACCTTCCCGAGGCCGTCTATGAATATAAGACTGCGACGAATACTCATGATAATTGAGCAATTTTAGGGGACGTTTCTACCCTATTTATTTCCTTGATATGATTAATGAATGCAACCTAGGTGGGTGAGATTTTCGATCTACCTAATAATTATCGTTCCTATGACAATAACATTCACGGAAGCGAAAAAGTAAACCATGTGCTTTAAATCCTTCAATGAATTTAAATAGTTATCTGCATAGGAAACGTCCCCTAGACTGCGGCGGGGTTTAGGCGGGCTAGCATGAGGCGCATCGCCTTGAATGCCTTGGGATTCCTGGTTTTCAAGCAGTGCAAGAGCATCATAGCCACCCAAGGACATCTCTTCTTAAGAACATGAACTTTCCTCTCTAACTGTTTGAAATTAGGAGATTTCATATTCCCTCCTGGCTATTATCTATCTCTAATACAGATTCTAATATATTAGAATATATAAGTCAATCCTTGAATCGAATTTGCATTATCTGTTATCATATGTTGGTTAGCGATGAGGGGGTGATAGTGGTGCCTTTGATAGAAAAAAAACCTAAACCGGACCATCGATCTCGTAAGCAAAGCTATGCCTTCTATCTATCCAGGGGGTTGGTGGAGGATATCAAGAAGATAGCCCACGATACCGGCCGCTCCAAGAGTGAAGTCCTAGAACTCCTGGCCAAGGCTGGATTGGATATTCATAAGAGAGAAACATAGACCATAGACTTACATCACATGAGCCCTGATGAAGGTCTATAGTCTATAGTCTATGGTCTCTTGTCTGTAGTCTAATTAAAAACAGGTAGCGTCATCAGAAGGGTGGTGCCCTTTCCCTCTTTAGAATCGATGTTGAGAGTTCCCTGATACCTTCTGAGTATACTTCCAATAATCGTAAGTCCCAAACCGAGTCCTCCTCCGCCCTTCTTGTATCGATCGGTGAAGTGGAGTTTAGAATCCTTCACTTCGAAGAATGGCTCGATCACCTCGTCGATGTAACCGGAAGGTATGCCTGAACCTTTATCCGATACGGCAATTGTTACATTGGTTCCATCAGAAGAGAATTTCACGCCGATGGGTTCACCCTCCGGTGAGTACTTGATGGCGTTTGATAACGCCTCATCGAGCATGAGCTTGATTGCGTTTGGTGGGCAGGCTAGTTCGATGTGCTGCAATTTACCGGCACTTAAATTCTCAGTGATATTTTTGGAATGCCTCCTGGCCTCATTGAGGGCTGGCCATGCGGCCTCGACGAGATTGCAGTGTTCATCCAGCTCGTCCTCCGCGCGCATCTCCCCGGACATAACGGAGGTCGTCTTCGTCAAGCGCTCGACCAGGAGCTTGTATTTATCGATACTGCCCCCCAGCCTATCGAAGCAGTCATGGAATTCGTCAAAGTCCTG
>CAYWIG010000217.1:0-4295 GCA_964458295.1 uncultured Myxococcales bacterium | reverse complement strand
TTCACGCGCTCAATCCTGTCGGTATATATAGAGATCGCCTTATCCAGTGTTACCTTCAGAGCATCTCGTTCCCATGGCTTTACGACATAATCATAGACGTGCCCCTTTTGAATAGCATGCAGAAGTGCATCGAGATCGGTGAAAGCCGTTAGAATCATTCTCTGCGCATGAGGATTCACCTTCATCGCGTGTTCCAAAAACTCGGTACCCTTCATCCCGGGCATACGTTGATCGGTAACTATGAGAGCGAGCTCAGGCGTAGATTTAACTATATCTAAACCTTTAGCTGCGTTCTCCGCCGTCACCACCTCATAATCGAACCTGAACGCACGTCTAAACGTATCGAGATTTGCTGCATCGTCATCCACATAAAGTACGATCGGTTTCATTTAAATCCCTTATTTTGGCAGGACGACACTCATGATCGTTCCCTTGCCGATTTCAGATTGAACCGTAATATCACCCTTCCACCTATGAACGATCTGCTGTGTAATGGCCAGACCGAGACCGGTTCCCTCTCCTTCAGACTTAGTCGTAAAAAAAGGATCGAATATATTTCCGATAACCTTTTTAGAGATTCCCCTTCCATCATCCCTTACCTCAACGGTTACCCTATTATCCTTTTCCGCTGCGGAGATCCATAAGTTCCCATCGCCCTCTATCGCCGACACGGCATTCGACAGAAGGTTCATCCACACTTGATTTATCTGTCCGGGATTTGCTGTAACAGTAAGAGTTTCAGGCACGTCCATATGGACTTCAATTCGATCGCCAATCTCGTGGTGTAGAAGATGAATTGTACTCTCCATGCCACCGCGTATATCGACCTTCGTGACGATGTCATCCTGAGAATGACCGAAACGTCTGAGATCCGCTACGATAGTCTTTATGCGATCCGCACCCTCAGCGACTGTATCGACGAGTTGTTCCAAATCACCCATAACTTCGTTCGCTGGCATCTCGCCCTTGAAAGCTGGAAGGTCCGAACGTAGAGAATTTTTCATATATGACACATATTCTCTGAGCATCGAGATATTGGAATATATGAAGGTAGTCGGATTGTTGATCTCATGTGCCACACCCGCCACGAGTTGACCCAGGGATGCCATCTTTTCGGTTTGCACGAGTTTAAGCTGAGTATTTCTGAGATTTCCGAGAATGATACCGAGGAGCGAAGCGACCGGCAGAACAACTGTAATCGGCGTTATGAGATTCAATGGAATGTTCTTCTCAAATACAAAGATCGCAATCGCTGCTGTAAGCGGAATCAGAAAGGCTATCACCTGCCCAAAGAGGAGATACGTCGCAGCGATTCGATCCGTCTCGCGTGCCGCACGTTTGGAACTTCGCGCCAACATCATGATCCAAAATATATATGAGAGTATTACATAACCTACGACCAACCTCTCCACATCTATCCATGCTGCAGGCATTCGATAAAACGTATAGACGTATGGTATAAAAATCACCAGTGACAGAAGATATGAGAGTCCAATCATCCAGCGATGTCTCTTTATGATCGGCACCTCTTCAGGAAAAACGAGGGCGAAATGCGTCATCGATGCCGGCAGGAGAACGAAGTTTAGCAGAAAGAACCAACTCGCATGATGTCCCGTATGAAAATCGAAACCGGATATAAGATAGTAAGCGATACCCAAATTAAAAAAGATAAAAGGTATGATGCCCCTCATTCGTCTACCAACGAAATATATGATGATAGCAAAGATGATGTAGGCCATACCGCTAGCATAGGGAGCCAGGAATACGACGAGAAAGTCCTTCAATGTGAACATCCCTGAATTAACATCGATGGAGAGCTGCCTTCCACCACGCTTTATTACAATCCCATCGCCACGATCTCCCTCCCCCTCAACGACCAAATCATGATACCTAAGACCTTCAGACCATTCGAAGCCGGCAAAGGGCCCGACCATCTCGTTCTCAAATGTCAGATAACCGGGAAACGGCTGATCCAGATAGGATCTAGCCTGGCGGAAGAAGAATATTGAAGCGACGACCACCGCTGCTATAGCGATAGCCACGACGATCGCTTTGCCTGTCTTTAACGGAGCTTCCATATTGCCGTAATCTAAATGAAATTGAGTACAATTTACAAGTTACTTTTTAAGTAGCCGATTACCACGTGTCATATCGACATTCCTGCCCTTCCCGCTCAACTATATTCGCCTGGAGTGTCAGCATCACATCCCTGCCCTGACTTTCAAGGCCCATCTCCTCATCGGTTAGAATTTCATCAGGATCGTCGCTGTCTATATCTTCTACCGCAACGCCATTTTCAAACGATTTACTCTCATCCATATCATCGACTGATTGATATTCGCCTAACATAAGTTCGAGTTCATAGCCACCAGATCCGTTCATCTCACCTACAGCATCCCTATCTACACCGTGGAACGCCTGATAGAGTCTATCACCTACATAACGCTGTTCGTAATATACGAAGTCACCCGTAATCATTCCATCATAATACTCGTTGTTATATAATTTATTACATATATCACCGATATCGAGCGAAAAGGTTCTGCTGAACTGATCATCCGATGCCGTTCCCTGCAAATACGTAGCATCTACCTCAGGATCGTCGACCTCTACATTTAGTTCGCGGTCGCCGACAAAGATCCCCAACTGTACATCGCTTAGCTCACACTCCGTATATGTTGTCTTGCTACAATCATAACTTCCAAGCGTATACGTCTCCTCGCCCTGCGTACCACACCCAGCAAGCGCTACAGCTACCACAATCATCATTATGCTTTTCTTAATTTTTGAATACTTCATGATTCCTCCTTAATTAAAGTTAATTGTTAACGGTTTCCTGCTCGACACATACCGGCATCTCGTATTCCTCCACATCTATGTGAAAAAACAGAGTGACCTCCCTAGCATCGACACCCATATCAATCTGTTCATCTTCGGAGATATCTTCATCGATTGCTCCCAACACGAGATACACTTCATAATTGCCGCTGCCATCGAGCGTACCAAAACCCTCCACCTTTTCTACGTATATGTTTGAATATGGTGGACCATTTTCGTAGTTTCGATATTCTTTGTAGACAAACTCTGCCGCGACCTCTCCCTCGTAGTACTCATCTTCGGTCAATCGAGCACAGGGATCGCCGAATTCGAAGGCAAAGCCCCTCTCATAAATATCGTCAGATACTATTCCACGGATCAGATCTGCGTTTGATTCAGGTTCTTCAAGCTCCACATCCAGCTCCTCACCATATATCGTTATATCGAGATCGACGTCGCTGAACACACATCTGCTGAGTGTTTGATCTTCGTACCTGACGCATCGAAACTCGGATGCAGGAATGGCTTCGCCTTCATGTTCCTCCTTCATCCAATCGGCACATCCTGTGAATGTAACTACCATCACTACCACCAGTATTAACTTGTATATTCTCGTTGATTTCATCTTTCACCTCCTTCGATTACGCGATCACCGCGATTAAATAGATTACGAATGCAAGTACTACCCAGATAAGATTCTTCATGGTGTTCACCTCATCTCTCCTATTAAAATCTTATGGAGACGCCGAAGCTTCCCTGGAGCAATCCCGCAGCTCCTCCTGGAAGCGGCAATCCTTGTGCTGAAACCTCACCGTAGAGCCCGACGTTTTTAGACAAAAAGCCCCTCATGCCGATTCCTACCGAGGGCAGCGGAAGAGCTACTGTCTTCATGTTCCGACTTTTATCGACGGCAACGAAGACCTTGCCCCCCATCAACAGATATGGATCGAACTTCCTTCCGTGATCACGAAAATGAAAGACTGCGTTCGCTCCAACGCCAACGATGGGAATACGTCCTGTATTCTTTGGCGACATGGTAAAACTGATCGGGATATGAACTCCCCATCGTCCCCTCGATCTCCAATCAGCTGAGAATGCACCACCAATCGGAATGAAGGCACCTCCGCCTACTGATTCCTCCTCTCCGGAAAAAACTCCACCAACCGCTGCCGGCGCGTAGCCGATCTGGAGTGTCCAGGCTGGATCCCTCTTCTCTTCCGCGAGGGCACTACCTGAAATGGCCATCACCGCTATCGCTACCCCAACCACTACTGACTTCTTCATCACATCCTCCTTTGTTGTTTTGTTTGCCTGCATGGCCAGATAAGAAAGCAATTGCCGGGCCAAGATGGATGCCAAGGATTGAAGATGTATTTAGCCTTATATTTCAGATGGATATGCGAATAAGGCAAAAACGGGTCTGCGAAGACGTTCACACGGAATGACGAAAAATGACGAAAAATGACGAGAATTGTTGG
>CAYWIG010000216.1:0-4317 GCA_964458295.1 uncultured Myxococcales bacterium | reverse complement strand
CCACCTTCTCGGCTGTTTCCAGCCAAGTGGTGCGCTAATTCTTTGAACTCATGCTTTGCCAGATCCTATGGATGGAGTGAATTCCAATTTTTCGCGCAACTCGTAGATAGCAACCTGAGGATCGAAGTGAAGAATTACAATGATTGTGATGCTTACGCCAAAGACCCATCGGAGTGGTTGCTTAGCTTACTATCGACATTTTATCGGCAACTTATCTCATGAACTGCAATCGATAATATATTAATCATTACAACGACTTAATAATCGCGTTTTACCTTGAAATACATGCCACCACAGCTTACAGTCGTATAATGTTGAGTGGGCTGAGCGGACATATCGGTTTAAAGCTATGCGGTTCCCTTTTAAATCCTGCCGTCAATGCCGCCACTTCAATCGCTGGCGGTCTATTGGACGTCTTCGACGCAGCAAGGAATCGTGTCGCATTCTATCTTCCTCCATCATTATCCAGCCTTGTTTCAACTTCTGCATTTCATAGATCTTTCACCACACCACCCGTCAGCCAAGCCGATGGGATCCGACAGTTTCTTCTTGAACGAGGTGGAAGGTCCATCGAGAGTAAATCAAAACTATGGGGTTCAGGGGATTCCCAGGATGTAGCCTTGATCGTTCAACCGACTCCTCACATGGGGGGCGTCGACTCCTACATCAAACGGTATATCTGGAATCTACTGCAGGTTAGTTCGCGAACCGTGCATGTCGTAAGTGTAGCGAACGCTGATTACATCAAACTCAATGACGAAATAATCAAAACTGGGAAGGGCTATGTTCATTTTCACGTTATAGAGGCCGATGACCCTGCTCTAGATAGAAGCGAACCTCGCTTCTGGGAGAATCGAGAGAGACATTATAAGGACGACCTGAGTCGCATACTCGATGGACATCACTCCATCTCGGTCGTTCAAACGCTTTCGACATGGCTCTCTGAATCGGTATGGGCATTTGAAGTTGCAGGTGAAAGGGGAGTTTCAAAGATAGCTATCTATCCCGCGAGTTCAGATCCTAACCAATACAGAAAGGATCCGAAGATTCTCGGGATGGCCGATGCGATTGGTACCGTCTACAGAGATGGCGTCGATGATCTTGAGGGTTATGGTTTTTCGGGCAACGTTCACTATGTCGGTCCGATGATCGATGCTGAGTTTTACAGAGGAGCATTCCTTACTAATAAGAATGCGTTTCGGAGTGTCCCAGGTATCTATGACTTAAGAAAGCGATATATTTTCTTTGCCCCGCATTCAATATTCGCTGGCAAGGGAACGCTTGAAACGCTGATGGCCTTGAAGGGATTAAGGGATAAGGGCTATCCCGTCTCACTGGTAATCTCATCGAGAATAAAGACTCCTGAGTATTATGAAGGATTGAAGACCTATGCTAATAAACATGGACTGACCTATCGGGAAATATCCTATACCGAGATAACGAATAGATTTAGAATTTCGGATCAGAATACGGATGCCCCCGATCTGGATGTAATTTTCATCGATTCTGGATTACCGCACAGCGTGTTGCCCGCCTTCTTCCAGTCGGTGAACCTAACGGTTCTCGCCACCTACGAGGAGGCGTTCGGTCTATCGCTCGCCGAGTCGTGGGCGATGGGTGTTCCCGCTGTTGCTACGGATGTAGGAGGCGTACCCGACGGATTCGCACCATCGCTTCGAAGCAGATTTCTATTCGCGAAGGGAGATACGCCGGAGGAGCATGCGCACAACCTTCAGATAAAACTCGAAAGGGCTTTAAAATTGAATCTTGCGGCCTTTGGCCTGCGCGGACAATATTTTCTTTTAAGAAATTTACATCCAGGGAGATTAATTCAAAACCATATCGATCTATTATCAGCAGCAATCTCTGGATGATCTTTTTTGGCACAAGGCCTCATCCCATTCACAGGCTTGATATTATTAAATATTTCAGAGATATTCACTCCCTTTTTGTACGCAACAATTTCGCCGTAGCGACGATAACGACTATGAGGGACAGGGATGACAACGCTTACCAATCCATCACAGGCTGTACCGAGATTTGGTGCTGATTTTATTCTCAGTCAGATCGCAGTACGGCCATATCTCGCCTGTCCAGAATTTGGGACATCCGCCCTGTCGGCAATATACGCTGCATCATTTCAAAGTGTTCCTGCGGTTCAAAATCTTCCTGATGGAACTCGGACTTCCTTCCTATCAACATGTGCTAACGCGCTCGCTAGATGTGCCGCCATATTCAGACCAACATCAAAACCAATCGCCCCTCCTCCGGATCTTGTAGAAATCGAAGATGCAGCTGGAAATGTGCCAGTCGAGCGCTGGGCGTATGATGAACTCGTAAGGATGGGCAAATTGGAACCTGAGGTGAAATCACAAACCCTGCACGCCCTTCGGATGGAAAATGCACTTCGAGCAAAACATGGCGATTATAAATTTGGAAGATCGTATCGGGAAATTGTCAAGCTGTTGGACGATAACTGTTCTACACATCCCCTTATGGCAATAAGGAGAATGAATGAAAGAAATACTGACGCTATTCCTACGAAAGTGCTGCTTATCGGTGATGGTGAGGGAAGATTTGCTGCGGGTCTCAAAAGACGTTTCGGAGATGACATCGACATCAAACAGGTATCACTCCATCCAGCGAGACCAGAAAACGCATTCGCTTATTCTGATCAGATCATCGCTGACTTGGGGAGCTTAGGATTTCTCCCTGAAGTTGACATCCTCTTCGACGTATTCGGTGCCGCCTTTCATAGCAAGAGACAACACAATGCCATGCAAATGGAGATGAATAGTCTCGTTATTGGAGGCATTGCATTCATGATTACGGATAGTATGATGTTCTATCATCTTACAACCTCAGGTTCCTCTTACCCCTGCGGCTCCTCCATTATGGATTTTCATGGTCCTCCATCCAGATCGTATTTTGCAGAAAGAAAGGTACCCGGCTTTGACATCGAAACGCATCATACCTCCGCCGTTTTCTCCCGTCGGATCTATGTCAGCGTCGAAAGAACAGGGCCGCAGACTATAAAAATTGATGACTTGAAAGTATAAATAAATAGCCCGGCACCACGCGGTACCGGGCTTAGTCAATTTGAAACCTCTTCACATCACTGCTTGTCTTTACCCCTTCCCTTACCCATGCCTTCGGAATGGCGTCCTTCCCCTCCGCCTCGCCCGCCCTTCTTACCCTTCTTACCTCTCCTGCCACCTCTTTCAGGGCGCATCTCCTTTAACTTAAGGTACTGCTCCTGAGTCAGAACCTTTCTGATCTCCAATAACGACTTCATCCTCCCCTTGTACATCTTAGCTTTGAGTGATGCGTATTTATCAATCAACTTGCTGACCTCGCCCGAATCCAACTCCTTAGCCTCCATCGCATCATCCATATCGACCTGAAGGATCTCAAGCTCAGACCGTATTCTTATGTGCCCTTTCTTCTCATCGCTAGATATTTCATTTATACTTTCGATCTGCTTCTCAGTTAGATTCAATTTCTTTACGGTCTTTGATTCCTTCCACCATTTTCTATGATGGCCTCCATGCCCCATGCCCCCTTTACCGCCACCGCCTCTGCCATATGCGTCAGCTCCAAAGGCGATCGCACACACAATAGCAATTACAATGATTGATACTCTCTTCATAACGTATCTCCTTCCTCCGCCAGGATAAACTGTACGGTTTCATCGAAACTCGTCGTCTCCTCCGTAAAGCCGTTTAAAACGTATAGACCGTACGGAATCTCGTCCTCAATATCGACTTCGGTATATAGATCGTTCCCGTTCTCAATTCTTGGCGCCGAGAACGTGAATATAATGACTGCGATTACGATCATCGCTGCTACCGAGAACACACCTAATGCCCAGGATAATTTTCTGATGGGTGCCTCACCCTTTGACACCCTCTCGTTGATTCGAACACGCTGCGCATCCCAATCGATCCCTAATTTATCTATATCGACGGCTAGCTTTTTGAGGTTACCATCGTTCTTCATGATAATCCTCCCTTCTTCATCTTCTCAATAGCTCTATAATAATAAGTCTTAACGCTCGATGTAGAGAGATCAAATGCAACCGCAATCTCTGAAAAACTCATCTCCTCGCCGAGTCTAAGTTGCAGGACCATTCTCTCTTTCTTGGAAAGTTTTGCATCGATCCAGCCCTGGATCTTATCTGAGAGTTCTCTTTTTTGAATTTCCTCATCTAATGAACGAGAGTCGGCAGGTTCATAATCCGATTTCGCTGACGCTAGAAACCATTTTCTAAGTTTCTTATATCTCAATTTATCGCAGGAGATATTGTAAGCCGTCTTC
>CAYWIG010000215.1:0-4349 GCA_964458295.1 uncultured Myxococcales bacterium | reverse complement strand
GAACTTACCCTCATCGATCCACTTTTTAAATGTATCCTTGTCGATGAACTGGTAGTCGCCGGCATCGCGAGAGTCGGGCCTTGTCTTTCGCGTTGTGCACGATATCGAATGAACCATGTTCGGATGCGATTTCAGAAAATGCCGGATCACGGTACTCTTTCCCGTTCCGGATGGGGCGGTGATAATTACCAAACGACCTCTTTTACCCATTGATACACCTCCGATGCATTGAATGGATTTATGGATTTTCCAGCTTAAATGCAAGGGGCGCCAATCACCGCTGGTCCTGGAACGAACACGCTTCGTGAACTACAGATAACACGTTGATATTTATAGATATTCATTTTACAAAAAGGGGGCAACATTCGGGGAATTTTGGCGATAAATATATAGAATGGAGTGTTGCGGAGGTACAATTGGACGTCGCTAAAATAGAGAGCAAGCTCGCCGAAGAGATAAACACCTTTGCAAAGAAGGTTTTTGCCGATGGTGGGCGCAAAACCCTGATGCATTCCCCTGACTTTTCCGAATTTGACCAACCGATCCTTACGTTTAAAAAAACTGATAGAAAAAGGGATATCAAAGTTCAACCTGACCACTGCCTGGCGTTTCGAATTTCCTTCAAGGGTTGGGTGATGGATCATAAGGGGTACGCAAAGCTCACAGAGGAGATCCAGAAAAAGATTATAGGGGATGTATCCAGGAGAAGAATTCCAGATATCGATGGCGATGGAAAGAAGGAGCTCTTCGAGGAATACGTCATAAAGGAAGAGATTCCAATGGATGTAAAAGACGAGTTAAAATCTCCAGTCATGTGCGACAGTTCGAATTGGGAAGTATCTGAACCTTTCCATCAGACTTCCGTATACATATTTAAGATGTCGAAGGGAGCTCACATTGTAGTAAAAGGGATTGCTACATTTTTGAGTGGAGATAAGAAGAGTTAAGATCAGCCTTCCTCAAAATCAAATCCTTCAATCTTTTTATCGCACAATCCAAACGCATACAGATAGTGAGAATATATAGTCTCAGCCGACGAATGTCCTAGAGCCCTATCAACCAGACGGCTTGCCAATGCATTATTTTGGCTGATCCTATCGTTCGGGTCATCGGATCTCCATTCCGGAACGCGTATATCCGCTGTTGGAAGATACGCTATCGTAAGGCTCTTCTTTCTGGCCTTCGTAAGCTTCTTGCTCTCAGCTGTAACGAAACCTGTGGAACCATCCTCTTCATATCTGTATATTGTTTCATCCTGCAATCTAAGAGGCATCGCATAGATCCCCTGAGAGATGTATTCCTCTGCGGTTTTTAAAGCTTCCTCCTCCATTGTGGAGGGATAATAGATAATAACGACCTTGCTATCCTGCATTAATTCGCTCTGTCTCTGTCGAAGTTTTTTCTGCAGCCAACTTGTAAGCCTGAGTGCTCCGCCCGATGATCCACTCCCAGGTATCGTAAATATGGGTATCGCCCTTTTTGCAGATGGAGTTACGAGTACCGTACCAAAACCCTTCGCACCCCTCGGTCCATCGGAGAACTTAACGGACATAGGCATCCCGGTATCAGGACTACAAGAATCCCAACTGCTCTGAAGTAGACTAAGGTCAAAACGGGAAACTGACTGCAAAAGATCGCCCGACAAACTCAAAGCGCGACTATCTGGAAACTTACCGATCTTCTGTTCAGTTCCGTAGATATCATGAATGACGGTTGCTGAGCCATCATCGCCCACCGCAATCTTATATTGAACATCGTCTGTCTTTTTGAATTCACAGGTGGTAGCCCTACCTGGTATCGTATCCTCACACTGATAAGTCTCATCACAGGTATGACCCTCGCCATCTTTCACCTGCTGACACCTATATAGTGTACATCCTTCCTTCAGATATATCGGATCTCCAGCCATGTGTTCCACCTCCAACTATATTATCGGCTGAAAATCCGAAATGTTGCTCTGTATACCTCGTGAGTTATCACAACAAAATCAATCAGTTACAATAATAGCGGTAACCACTGTCGGTTTTTTTATAACTTACTGATATTATTGGTATTTTAGGCAGGTTCCTTCAATTGCCATCCCCTAATCCCAAACCAGGCCAGGGCGCAAGAGACGACCACAAAGGCAAAGATGAGCATCATGATATCCGGAGTACCTACAGGGACCTGCATGGGAAATCCGGTATTCTGGATATCCATCGCCATCGCCCAGGTGTTGTTTATGGCATGGCATACGATCGTGGTCCTTAAGGATCCAGTTACGGCGTATATCCATGAGAATACGAGGCCGAGCAGTAGGAAGAGGATCGGCTGAAATGACATGCTGTGCATCAGGGCGAAGAAGACCGCGGTGATGAATATCGCCTTGGCCTCACCAACGTGATCGGAGAGCACGTTCTGAATAATACCCCTGAACAATACCTCTTCACAAATCGGCGCCACAATCGCTATTAAAGCTAGTTTCAGATAGAGATCACCCCAGGAATGTACCCACATCACGTGAGTCTGTAGTCTTAAAAGTTCTTCAGGAATTGGAACCAAACTTGATATTACCGTCTGAAAGTAGGAGAGCAACACCCCAGCGCCAAATATCAGACATACACATACCATCAACGTAATATTGGAACTCCTGCCAAATTTCAGAAACTTCGAAGGCCTATAGCCCGCCAGCCGAAGAATCACCAAAGGCAGAATTAATATAAAGACGACTTCATCGATAAAGATCCCAAACGCTACAGATACATTCTCCATTATGATGTTGGTGGGAAACTGCAGAAGGGTGACAATCACGAAAATCACAAGCACCAACCAGATAGGCGGTTTCCTGTAATCGAGTCGATCCATGTCGATATTCTATTTCATATACCCAAAATTCACCAGCAGTATTGCATGGATAGGAAAGCATTTTTTTAGCGTTGAATTAATCGATATTTACTGGCAAATTGTGGGACTGAATTAAAGAACATTAAAAAAAGGGGGTACCGATATGAAGAAATTTGCAGCACTGTTGTTGGTGGTGAGCTTTGTCGTGGTGGGCCTTGTTACGACCGTGGAAGCTCGTAAGAGGATCAAGAAGTGTGATTTTCATCAGTGGCCGATCAGGCATTGTAAGAAGCCGGACACGCTAGTCCTCGATGGAATTAACTTCAGGACAGGCAGCGCCCAGATCGATCCCAGGTGCTATAATCTCCTGGATAAGAGCGCGTGGGAGCTTCGGGACCATCCAAATCTAAGTTTCACGATCGTCGGTCATACAGATAGCGTAGGAAGCAAGGCGATGAACCAGAGACTCTCTGAAAGACATGCTAAATCGGTGAAAAAGTATTTTATCGATTATGGTATCAGTCCCTACAGGATTAAGACGTTGGGTGTGGGTGAGACTCAACCAATCACACCTGAAGGTGACGGCACACAGCGTTATGAGAACAGAAGAATTGAGATCGTATTTGACTGATATGAAACTTCATACAAAACAAAAGGCGAGGATAACACCTCGCCTTTTTGTTTGATAATTACGGATTGTAGATTTCGGGTTTCGGATAATGATATGAATTTTCAACCGCAATCCGAAATCCAGAATCCGTAATATCGCAAAAAACATTATTTCTTCACCAACTTCGACTTCATTTCACCTATCAGAATCTTAACGAGATTGTTCTCACGCTTATAAAATCCTTCCGTATGAAATGAATCCTCGAGCTTAAGATGTGCAAAGTCGAGGTGATGCATAAACTCATGAACTACCGTTCGAAGGAACGTCTTGAAGGCTACAGGTTGTTTTCTCTGTGCGGTTCTCATCCAGACAGTCAGAACTGGATGGGTGTCACTCTCCTCGTCGTACTCGTATAGGCCGTGCATCTCACCCCACGACTTGGAGGGCCTCTTCGCCAAAACCTTAACCCTAATTTGAGGAACCTGAAATACGGTACAGAGTCCTCTCACTATCCTCTGAGATGCGTCCTGAACCTTCGCCTTATCATCCTTTTCGAGCCCCTTCTTCAAAGCCTCTATGGCTGGGGAAAAACGCTCCGGACCAGGCAGCTTCACGCGCGTGACAGCATCGCTCGTATCGTATATGCGCTTCTGCGCCTTTGTGAGCTTCTTGTAGTAGGCGAACTTTTTCGTCGGTCGAGGCATATCCCCTACTAGAAATGTCATTTCTAACAAAAAATCCAGCAAAATTAGGCTACGGTAAGGGTAACGGTTCCTGACGCAACCGTAACCGCCACCTTTTCAGTGACCTTTTTGCCAGATCATGAGATAAAATAGCGTTCATGAATGAGAATGTCCGAAAAACACGAGGCGCCAGTTTCGGTACCTTCAAAGGCGTTTTTCTTCCAAGCATCCTC
>CAYWIG010000214.1:0-4374 GCA_964458295.1 uncultured Myxococcales bacterium | reverse complement strand
ATATATTTTGAGACAGATAAATTACATAGGTACCCTCATGCAGATCCCCATCTGGATTAAGAAACGCATAGAGTCCATTGACACATGTCACGGTAGCAGCGATAGCGTTCTCGGCGTTATATTCATCTTCTGCAGATACTTCTAGAGTCAATGATGTCGACGGAACGATAAAGAATGTCTGCTCGCTAACCGTTTCGCACATGACGGGCTTCACAAAAGTATATTTAAACGAGGCACTGGGATCGACTTCTGCACCACTGTCCAAACCCTCTATACTGACGGGGATATCCGTCGGCGGAGTCGGGGTCGCCGACCCACAGCCCCACAGCATCATGGACAATAGAATGAATATGACACAGCACTTCCTCATTATCCGACTCCTCCACCCGTATACCTAGCAAGTCATGTGCCATCTCGGTCCTTTCTATCACGTTGATTATATTGTATTATTTTTTTCCATCAGTCCCATGATTATCAAAATGATCGCTGTCATGTCATCAATTGATCATCTTTGGATATAACCTACTGATAAATAAGAGGTAAAATATACCCACAAGTGTCAAATTTTAGTCATATAACCGACAATAAAACACCTTATACATCATGTAGTTAGAGCACGCTTGAGTGTAGGGGCTTTTAATTATACTATGTCCCGATGTCTCAAATCCATAAATGGAACGATCTATTTAGCATCTCCGCTGATCCAAAAATTGCGATCTCCTATTTTTCAATATTTGAGGAATCGTATCAGCGCTCCACAGGAAAAATATTTAGTCCCAACACCAAGAGGGCAAAAATTCTTTTCAGAATATTTGGCAACAGCTCTATCCTCACACAAAAACTCATCAACAATCCGAACTGGGCTGACGATATTTGCAACTCCTCCTATTTGAATAAAAGAAAGCCGATTAAAAAGATCGTCAGCGATATAACCACCGTACTTAAAGACATGGATAAGACCGATACGGATACTCTTAAGACATCCTTACGCCTCTATAAGTATAAGGAGATGATAAGAATCGTCGCGCGCGACATTGCATGCGAGGTTTGTGTCAGAGATACACTGGAGGAATGGAGCGACATCGCTGGAATAATACTAAACACCGCATATGAACACTTTTTCTCAAAACTCACAGCCAAACATGGAGAACATTGTCCAGGAACGATTCTCGCCCTAGGCAAGCTCGGAGCTGGTGAATTAAACTTAAGCTCTGATGTTGACCTGATATTCATATATGAATTTGATAGTGGAGCTGCGGTTGAAGTTAGCAACCACGAATTTCACGAGGAACTCGTAGTTAACATTACGAGATTCCTTTCTGACGTAACGCATGATGGCTTTCTCTATCGCGTCGATCATGAGCTGAGACCTGAGGGCAAGCAGGGTCCCCTTGCTAATTCGCTGGATGCAGCGGAACGCTATTATCAATATTTTGGACAGGATTGGGAGCGTCAGACGCTTATCAGAGCGAGACCTATTGCGGGCGACCTGGTCCTTGGTGAAAAGTTCCTGAATTGCATAACCCCTTTCATCTATCGTCGCTCGGTTTCGTTGGAGGATCTCTCTCAGATGCGCGAAATGAAACTCCGGATGGAGAAGGAAGCCTCCCTCAAACACGACTCATATAATATCAAGCTGGGCCCGGGTGGCATCCGCGAGGTGGAATTCTTCGTTCAAGCACTTCAACAGTTCTACGGAGGTAAATACCCGAAGGTGAGGTGTAAAAACACATACGATGCAATTGAAAAATTAAGAAAGGAATCCTTAATTCATCCACACACCGCTAAGAGTTTAACTGAGGCATACTCTTTCCTAAGAAAAACTGAAAATATGCTTCAGGCTGATGAGGACCTTCAGATTCACAGAATTCCACACAAAAAGGAAAGCCTCGCAGCGCTCGGCAGGAGGATGGGATTCCTGAACGTCGATGAATTTATCGACGAACTTGGAGATCACACCGGACAAGTCGAACGCTCCTTTCACGCCCTATTCGAAGCCGACTACGAACTCCAGGAGCTCGAGGAGGCTATCCGGGGAAATCTTGAAAGCTGTTCCGATGACGAGGAGCGTGCGGATTCATTGGCCTGGTTTAGAAGCCAGGAGATGAAAAGAATTCAACATCTCGAAGTTAACGATAAAATATCTCTACAGACAGCCTTAAGAAGGCTCACCCGCGTTGCGGATGTGATCATCAAGTGCGCCTGGTCGCTTTCTGTGGAGGAGCTTGAGAAAAGATATGGCACGCCTCAGATGCAGGATGGTTCCGTCACAGGTTTTACCATAGTCGGCATGGGAAGATTGGGAAGTCTTGAGATGGACTACGGCTCGGATCTCGACCTGATTTTTCTATATTCCGGAAACGGCGAAACCGATGGAAAGAGATCCATATCCAACGCCGAATTTTATACCAAACTGGCCCAGAGGATAATCTCCCTGATTTCCTTATCAATCTCTGCGATTGCTTTTTGCATTTCTGCATCAACCAGATACGGAAAGGCCTATTCTGTCGATTCGGAACTACGACCCTCCGGGCATTCCGGTATGCTGGTAGCCACCCTCGACTCATTTAAACAATACCAAGCTGACCAGGCTCAAATTTGGGAGAAACTTTCGATGCTGAAGGCCCGGGTTATAGTAGGCGATGATAACTCCTCAAGCAGAGCTAGGGAAACCATAGAACATTCTGCATATGAATCGGAGATACCGAATAGTAAATTCATCTTATCGGAGATAGATAAGCTCAGAGAACGCTCGATAATGGAAAGGGCTGTGCACAAGGAGCATCACATCGACCTCAAAGCCGGCGCAGGAGGAGTAAACGATCTTGAACTGATAATTCGCTATCTTCAACTCACGCATTGTCAAGCGAATGAGGGATTGAAGATCCAAAATTCATTCGAAGTACTCGATGTCCTGCTCCAGGATAATCAATGCGATCATCTCATTATTGAAGAACTGACGAAACTTCTCTATTTCTATAGATTGGTCATATCCAGGTTGAGACTTGTTGTTGGAAGGTCTACGGATGTGATAAACACAGAATCGGATTACATGGATCACCTAGCAGAACTCTGCAAATTTAAAGATAAAGGTACACTACTGGATTGCATCGGAGATAACATCTACAGAGTCAATCAACTTTATGACGATATAATAAAGTAAAACGACGGCCGACATTCCACGCGAATAAAAAAGGCCCGCTCGATTTAGCGGGCCCTGATATTCCAGATTAAAACAAATTATTCGGCGTACCCTCTCTCCTTCTTTTCAAGCTCCTCCTTACAACGTATGCAGACTTCGGCAACCGGTCTTGCCTCTAACCTCTTCACACCGATATCCTCGCCGCAGCGCTCGCACACGCCGAAATCGCCCTCATCCATCTTCTTCAAAGTTTTATCGATCTTCTTAAGGAGCACGAGCTCGCGATCATGGAGCCTCAAATTCAAAGCCTGATCGGTCTCCGTCGATGCTAGATCGATCTCATCCGGTAGATCGGCCTGCTCGAAACCTATACCGCCCTCGCGCATATTCTCCGCCGAATCGACAATAGCCGTACGCCTCTCCTGAAGCATCTTCTTAAAGCGATCAATCTCTCTTTTTCTCATGTCGGTTTTCTCCTCCAAAAATGGATGCGGGACTATCTCGTAAATGGGTCATTGTGTCAATATTTTTAGGCATTTGCCGCAAAATAGCCAGGGAAGATCAATGGTTTATTGACCCTCTGGAAGTTGGTGTAGCCGGCATGATAACTATATAGATTGGGAGAGCCGTTGCCATAGGAACTCATTCCTGGTACGCAAGCCCGATGATGAAGGACAATAGGAAGAGATATCCCACCAGCATCTCGGATGTGCTATCCAAAACATCCAGATTGAAGATGAAGCGGAGAATCCCGTTATTCAATCTCGAAAGAAGTTGGATCGACATAACGGGTGATGCGGTGGGTAGACATTCCTACCCCATGAGGATTATCGGCACCACCCTTCTCGTCAGGGTTGAACATCCATCGTGGATGCAAGAACTTTCCTATCTTAAACCAAAACTGTTAGCGAAAATTAACGATGCGATACCAGCTGTAAAAATAAAGGATATTCGCTTCGAGCTGGGCCACCTACCCGATAATAAACTCCACACCGAAAAAGCCGATCCAATAAAATTCAAAGAGGATTTGGAAAAGGATGAACTGGAGTTCATCGAAAGAGCTGCAGAGCAGATTCCCGATGAGGACATTCAGGCAGCGGCCAAGAAGGCTATGACCCGCGGATTCACCAGGAAGAAGCGTTAAAAAGCGTATACTGCATTCCTCATACAGAGTCGTCCGGTGAATTCAAGTTTCTAGCGCACCACCTGGAGGAAATCATTGAAAACTTCTT
>CAYWIG010000213.1:0-4376 GCA_964458295.1 uncultured Myxococcales bacterium | reverse complement strand
AATGTCATTCCGGCATGCTTTAAGCCGGAATCCAGCAGATGTTTCTATATCTATTTCTATGGCTGGATCTCCGATTAAAACATTCGGGGATGACATACGAAAAGTCAGGTTTTTAGAGGTGCCCCTGATATGTTTACTTAGTTTAAGCCTGTTCAACCAGAGCGGCAGCATAGGCGATAAGCTGATCCTCAGGTTCAACATCTCCAAAGCGATCCAGACCTACAACATGAGTTCTTATTGCGCTCGCCGCAAATACATCCATACCCTTAAGAATGCGCCTTAAAACCCTAGGTAGATTGATTCCGATAAACTGGGAACTAAATATCGGCGCCTTCGCTACGACACCATTAGGGTGGACAACACCGGGAAATCCTATACCCACACCCGCGATATCATCCCTCTGTAACGACTCTCTTCTCATGAGTTGTTCAACATGCGAAGCGATTCCACGAAAAAGAATATTTGGGGCGCGCAAGGCGGCTGGATTAAAAAAACAACTTCTTGCGATCGTATCGCCGCTTCCATTTACAATACCGACTTCCACAGTCCCTTGTCTGAATCCCACGCCTATTGAATATGGCATGAATGCAGCTGAAGCTGCAGTTACAGTTGGTAGCAATGCGGCTGGCGATGTTAGAGTTCGTGGTCGTGGCGGCGGCGGTGCTACTGCTCCAATCGCTCCTGATAACATATCAAATCCCTTTCTCATTCATAAATCTCAGATCAGATCGGCGCACCGTTTAGCGCGATTTCAGATCGAAGATCAATAATTTATTATTTGTCCCTCAATTGTCTTATCGACAAAGCCGTCAAAAAGTTGTGCGCTTTTGTCAGAATGTGTACACTACTCCCCTCATCATGATAGAATGTCTTACAACTATTCGTTGACTTTATCCGGCTAATTTGTTTTCTTGCCGACTTCGTCGGCGCAATAACTATAAGTACTTATTATTATTGTGTTTTTTGTTTAAAAAAAACGGACAACTTCTTCGCAAAAAGTGCGATAAAGAGGATGTGCAGGGTGATGTAGTTAAATATTATGGATAAAGACCATAAAGAAGAGGGATGGAAGACAGTCCCAAAGCAGTATTTTCTAGAAGATCCCGTTCGCGATTGTTTTGTGGAACAGGACGATGCAATTGCAGGAAATCCAATATGGCCTTACGATGACGAGTTTTCTCCAGATACAATCGACAGGAATATCACAATAGCCAGGGAAATGTTGAATGAAATGGGCGGCGAACTATTCGCCTCTCACGTTCGTTTAAATCCTAACAGAACAGTCGATCAATTGTATTATGAAGATAAGCCAATTCGCTTGGAAACCACATTCGTCTCCGGATTTCTCATACCGGATGAAGCGATCATCGATAGCAAACTAAATTTTTATCCTATCGATGGAACTATTCCAAGACTCGACAAAACGCTGAACACCTTCAAAGGCACATGGTTGATATCGAACTTGGGTTTCTTTCTGACGAGAAAACTCATTATAGATAAGTCAGAGGGTGGACTTGAATACTCACACAATTCAAGGCACCCCGCCGATGAAAAGCTGCCCGAAGATGCTATGACGTTCTTGGGCGGCTTTTTTGTTCGTGAAGGTAATCGCTTCATCGGATATCCTCCGCTATTTGGAACTACAGGTGTAGGTGTCACAAATGACGGCAAGGTCGAAATAATAGATGATATCGAAATTAAGGGCGGCACAGTTAAACTAAATGATGTCGAAATCACATGGTTGAAGGATGACGTAAATCCCACAGGGGACAGCAATTCAAATCTAAAAATATACACACCAGCCTATAAAACTCCAACCACGGAAGATTTTAGCAGGGATAGAAAATGGCTTGACTACCGTCCGATGATCGGTGAAGGCCGGATAAATGTGGTGGTGGTAAATGTGGGCACTGGAATCCAACCAGAGCCAAATGTCGCATATATTAAGGATGGATCTATTCAGCAGCCTGTAACATGAGTCGTACTCTCCTGTGATAAAACATTTTTTAACGATAAATTCAGTGGCTTTAATTTAAAGTCGATCGATACGCAGAAAATTGAATTTACATTCGAACCATGGTTCGATGAGGCCAGATGGAACAACATCAAAGCTTTCTACGAGGGACTCGTACCTCTAAATATCGACAAGGCGACGATCCCAAAATTTAGCAGTCATCCTAATGCAATACTAACTCAAGAATCCTTTTTACCAAGCACACTCATACGCGAGCCGAGGTCTGTGTTGGTCAAAACCGAAAATAAGATCGGCGTTTTTATATTCAGCGGAAGATATGAATACTCGATCGGTGCATCGCTTTCAGAGATACCACCTCTCATGAAGTTGATAATCTCCGAAATCGATCCAAACGAGAGGATTACACAACTTGTGGGCCTGGATGGTGGATCCGGCGCTAAGATCGGCGTGATAAGGAACTCTGAATTCATACCTCTTAGCTGGACGGCGCCCGGAGCGAGAAATCGCATGGGCGACCCCAATGGAAACACATATTCAACGCTAAACATTAAGGTGGGTAATTAGATATGATTTCATTTTCGCCAGCACAACTACCTGGAACGGTCAGTTCTTTTTTGAAACGCTTCGCCCCGCCGAGCATCGCAGGGGCAGCGAGTGCCTCGCACCTGTATGCCTCGTCATTACATCTGGCCACCAGAACCTTTCAGGATACAGTCCTGAGATCTCCCGCCGTCCCACTGGCCGTGCGAAATGCCCTATCAACTCTTCCCGATCATCAACTATCCAGATCAGCAATGCGTTTCCTGGTACCCGACGCGATATCTGCACATTTCGCATCGACGCTGCACTTGGGAAGACAGCTCAGGGCTGATGAAGAGTATAGACCTCAAGTCCTACACTCCTGGACGAGTACGGGAACGAGGGAGCTCTCGATCGAACCTGGAACCAGCCTTGAAAGGCCTTCACTGGGTGAAGAGCCTATAAGGGCGCTCTTTCTATCACATTTTCCACTTCACACAAATGGCAGCGGCTTCTACACAAGGGCGATCGCAAAGCAGATCGCCGAAGCCGGTGGTGAAGTTGGAATATTATTCGCGGGACATAAATTTATCGAGAATCCTCCCGATGGAATGGTCAGACAGTACCTGCTTCCCTTCACCCCTGAAGGGGGAGTTCCATCCAGGGGAGCAGCGATGAGCAACATCCCAGTATTCGACTCAAATCCCGCAAGTCCGAACGGAAGAAGGTTCATGGAACTTCTCCCTGAAGAATTACACGCTTATACGGAGGGTCTTGCGGATGCAACCGCAGTAGCCGTTCAGGACATGCAGCCTAACATTATAATAGTGAACCATGCTTGGATCGGTGCGCTCGCTGCACAGAGAACGGGTTTACCCTACGTCGTCGTCTGCCATGGTTCGTGCAGCAACCACATCATGCGAGCATATCCCGATGGCCCGGAGGGCGATATTGATGAACTGTATCCACCCAATCTCGGATCTATTATATTCGACGCTGTCAGTGGTGCCGATAAAGTTATAACAGCAACCGATGAAGTCGGAGAGGCGCTGGTATATGCTTATGGAGTGGAACCGCATAGGGTCGGCGTCATTCCACATGGATTCGACAAGGGAATCTTCCATCCCACAGATGGGCTGGATAGAGAGGCCGTTGCTAGAGAGCTCGGTTTTGAAATCAAGGAATGGCAACATCTGGTGAGCTTTGCCGGTCGAATGGGAGACATCAAGGGCGTTCCAGATTTGATAATGGCAGCCCAAATGGTAGTTGAAGAGATGCCGGACCAGGTTCTATTCGTTTTGGCAGGTGGTGGAGGAAAGTTAGATGCTTATAAGGCACTCGCAGAAAGACTGGGTATCGCTAGTGCACTGCGCTTCATAGGACATAGAACACAGCACGATCTTGCCGAGCTCTTCGGAACATCCGATCTCGAAGTAGTACCATCGAGAAGCGAACTCTTTGGTATCACAGCCCTTGAAGCCGCAGGCACCGGAACGCCCGTCCTTGCAACCGGAGTCGGTGGACTCAAGATGCTCGTAACGGATGAGATGGGGGCCACGGTGCCTCCGTTCAATCCAGGAGAGCTAGCCGATGGTATCACCAAGATGTTGATGAGCGGTGCAAAATTGAGACTTGGCGAGTCGGCCCAAACGACGGCTCACTCGAGATATGGCTGGGATCGCACAGGACAAGCCTTTCGCACCGAACTAATCGCGGCGATTGTGGCCAATCAGGATCACCCGGGTCTGCAGAGACTAGTGTATGATCATCTCCATCTTGTGCCTGTTATTGGTGACTCCGAGCCCAGCTAGCAGCCCGATAACCCTCTAACTATAAAGAATATATATATTTTTGGCATACACCCACATCACATATAAATATT
>CAYWIG010000212.1:0-4414 GCA_964458295.1 uncultured Myxococcales bacterium | reverse complement strand
GACAGACGAAGGCCAAGTCCGGATGGCCCTACTTATACACTTGGCGATTTCTTCCAGGATTATAATACGGCTAAAACTAATAGGCTAAAAAGGGGACACGCTTCCCCAAGACCAATCGAGGAACTCTATTCCGGATTTGAAAAATTTAGAGAGAAGCAGCGGGCTCTCAGGCAACGTTTTGAATTTTTCTTAACCGATCTATCTGCAAAACGCCTACTGACACAAAAACATGCTGATTATCTGAAACAGCGAATCAGCGAATATACCCTTTGGGAGAATGCCGGAAGGATATATGCCATCTTCGATAACGATGGAAGCCAAAACAAAGGGGGGCTAAGTCACGATGATCATCTCTTAATAATTAAGACCTCCTGTGAGATCGTCTACAACGGCTCCCTATCCCCTGACGAACTTCCTGATGCAATTCAAGGCGAACTATGCAAACTGCATGGAAAGTTCGGCCGACTATTCGCCTGCAGCTCCTTTCCAAACAAATAATCTCTCAAGAAGCATCCCTTTATACGACTAACCATATTCAAACCCCTGGGGCTGGGATGGTTTAGTTGAAAATTGTTTCACGTGAAACAATTGTTCATGATTTTAAACAGTTAGGATTGAAGGTGATTACTTCGTCTTAACTTTACCGAAACCCCTGGGGTTAAGGTGATTTGCGATTTTTGATTGAAGATTTCGGATTTCGGAACTTCTAGATGCCGGATACCTGATCCCGGATGCCTGTTACATCATAATGGATTCTATTATCCAATACAGGGTATCTGGAATCCGGTATCTGGTATCCAACCTGGGATTTACTTGGTATGCACTTTAGGCGGACTGGGGCCCTCTTTCGGCAATCCATCCTCAGGTTTTCCAAGCTGTGGCGCGTCATCTGGAACCTTACCTTGCAGAAGTTCGATAACCTCATCCGCATACCGATTTGATTGGATCGTGTAATCCCTCATCTGCTCCCCGATCATCGTTATCGATACGAAGAGGAGGAGTATGCCGATGTAGCCCTTCGTGGTGAAGCCTAGCTGCCAGACGTTGATCTGCGGTGCGACGCGGTTTGCGATACCAAGAATTAAATCGGTCAGGAAGATTGCAATGATGACCGGTGTCGCCATCTGCAGTGCGATATAGATAACCTCGCCCGTCATTCGAATAAATAGATCCATCAGCGGAAACATCCCAGCTCCAGCAACCGGAAATCCTAAAACGGGCAGCGTCTTGAAACTCTGGAAGAAGGAATCGAGGAACATCAGATGTCCGCCGAAACTCAGATATACGACGATTCCCATCTGAAAGAGCATGACGCCCGTAATCGAGGCCTGCGCCCCAAGTTGAGGAATCAATATTCTGGCGATCGCCATACCTCTCTGATTGTCGATCATCTGTCCGACGGATGTGAACGCGTGAAAGATTATTGAGACGGCCGTTCCAATAGCGAGGCCATAGAATATCTCCTTAAGATAGAGCACGACGAGTGCGAGTTTATCATCCATGAGGGTTGGTGGATTCTCCGGAGCCAAGCTTGAAAAAGCAAATGCTGCTAGCACGAATGCGGATGCGATCACGACGTACTTCGGAACGGGCTTTCCGAAGAGGAAGGGGATGACTGTTGCCATCATCGATACACGAACCCATATGAGTGAGAAGTAGATCAAATAGAAGGCGACGTTGATATCGACGCCCAGTTTGTCCATCAGTTCTTGCATTGAAAACCAAGGTTAAGGTTAAGGCTAAGGTTAAGGTTTTCTTCAACCTTAGCCTCAACCTCAACCTGCATCACTGTACATACGTTGGTATCGATCCATAAATGGACGTAGCGAAGGAGACGAGTTGCGCCAACATCCACGGCCCAGCGATCGCCAGAACTGCAACGACGGTGAATAGCTTCGGAACGAACGTGAGCGTCTGCTCCTGAATCTGCGTCGTGGCCTGAAGTATGCTGATGGTAAGACCTATGAGAAGAGCACCCATCACAGGAGGTCCCGTAAGTATGAGCGCCAAAAACAACGTCTGCTTCGCAATTCCGATATAATATTCTGGCATTTTCTTCACGTGGTGCGTGCTTCGTGGTGCGTGCTGCGTATTTACGAATCACGCATCACAAATCACGCATCACTAATTTACACGTAACCTAAAATCAATCCCTTCGCGATGATGTGCCATCCGTCGACGAGCACAAATAGCAAAAGCTTAAAGGGCAAAGAAATCGTAATCGGTGATATTTGGAACATGCCGAGCGACAGGAGTATGTTCGCGATGACAAGATCTATGACGACGAACGGCAGAAATATAATGAATCCGATCTGAAACGCCTCCGTGAGTTCACTCACTACGAAAGCAGGTATCAGATTTAGGAAGTCGTCATCCTTTACGTCGGCCCGATCCTCCTGCGTGGTACGGAGCTTGAGCGAAAGATTGTAAAAGAGAGATCTCTCCTTCTCATGGACGTGCTTGAGCAAAAACTTTCTGACCGGTTCCTTGCCAACCTCCACGCCCTCCGCAAGGATCTTTATCGACGCCTGGGAGAGAAGGGGTTGATTCGTCCCCTGGTTGATGACCGATCCCGCCGCACGATACACCTGATAGCCCACCGGAACCATGATGTATATCGTGAGTATCATAGCAAGCCCCGTGACGATTACGTTCGGAGGAACCTGCTGCGTTCCCATCGCATTTCTGATGAGGGCGAGAACGACGGCGATCTTCACAAACGACGTCACCATCATGACTATGAACGGAACCATCGCCAGGGCGGCCAACACGATCAACATCACGAGTGGACGTGAGACACCTACGCCCGCAGCCTGAGCCCACGCTGCCGCGCTAATTCCGAGGCAAGTCAAAAAACCGATCGCCCCGACGACCAACTTTTTCCTTTTTATCGATTTCATCATCCCCCGTCCTTCATGCCCCCTGCCCCTGCTCCAATATTCTGCTCACTTCCGTCGAGGGCCTCCTTCTGGCTTAGCTCAGTGATTAGACTTATACCATGATCGGCGGATCCGATCACGAAATATCTTCCACCCACCTCGATAAGATATAACGCCCTTCTGGGTTCCAGCTGATAGCGGCCCATGATCGCAAAATAACTACCCTTCTGGAATCTCTTGGAAAGTCCAATATGAGGCACAGCGTACTTCAATATAAGGATTGCCAGGACCGATACGATACCCAGGACAAAGAGCATCTTGAAGAACATCCATGTGAAGTCGACCGCATTCGCATCGGTCGGTGGCGCAGTCTGTATTTCGGATAATATACAAAGGATAGAAACCATAATTAAATACCTCGTTCACCACACAACGATTAACAAAAACTACCTGGTAGTTTTTGTTTTGGTGAAGCTATTTTACAAGCTTCAATATCTTCACGCCCAGTTTTCCATCCATGTCGACGAGCTCACCGCGCGCTATCATGCGTCCATTTGCAACGAGATCCACCGTCTCACCAGGAGGCTTGCCGAGATCGATGACGTTTCCGATCTTGTACTTCATCACCTCGCCTACGTTTGAGGTCGTCTTACCAATGACCGCTACGAGGTTGACCGGAACATCTGGTGAAAGTTTGAGCAGCTGATCGGCCAGCTCTTCAGAGACGGGGTTCTCCTCATAGACCTCATCCACCTCAAGACTACCCAATTCCTCATCCGTAGCGGCTATCTCTGACTCCATCGGTTCATCAGGAAGCTCGGAACCGCCAATATCAATTCCCTTGTCAGTCAATTCATTTTCAGATCCCTCTGAATCCAAGCCACCATCACCAGCCTCGGGAGGCGTTTCCTTTATCTCGGGCAGATCATCGCCCGCCTCGAACTCATCGAAGACATCCAAATCCTCTCCCGCGGATGCATCTTTTGAAATCTCATCTTCCGGCTTCTTCATTTTCTCTCCTCCTCATGCCGTCATTTATAAAAACCATCGATCCTGCAATGAGCGACGTTACCTTCGATCGAAAGCTCCGAATCCAAACCGCCGTTCTCACCATCACCAAATCTTAGAATGGTGCGCCCCTTCACGCCCCCATCGGCGAGTCTTACATAACTTTCATCCAACAGGACGATGTCACCCTCCTCGATACTTCCGAGCTCGGAGGGCATTAGCGTCAACCTACCAACTTCAGCCCATATGGGAACCCTGATAAAATTAAGCCTTGATATCAAATCGAGTTCGTATCTCTTCTCGTCACGCCTGGACTCGGCCGTTGATTCTACGCTCAAGAAACTTTCCTCGATGAACGGATTTGGAAGTGCCAGCCTTACAAATCCGGAATGCCTGCCCACCTCAACCCGAAAGACAAGGACAGCTATCCCATCCTTTTTATCAACGAGGTCTCTAAGCCCCATCTCATTTGAGACGAAACGATCAAATCTAAAATGAACGCGAGAGCTATTGCCACAGGCGCGATA
>CAYWIG010000211.1:0-4418 GCA_964458295.1 uncultured Myxococcales bacterium | reverse complement strand
CTAAATGTTTCCAGTCTAAACCTTGCGGATGACAGCTACCGCATAACATTTGCCCCAGAACTCGAGGAGTTAAAGCGCTCCGTCAAGGTCGCGGGCATCATCCAGCCGATCAATGTCCGGCACACGCCAGAGGGGACGTACCAAATCGTCACCGGCTACAAGCGCGTACTGGTCATGCAGGAGCTAGAGAGGCAGTCGATTCCGGCGCTGATTCATGAGCCGAACGACCTCTCACCCACTCAGGCGTTTTTGTGGAGTCTCCACGACAACGCGGTGGCAAGATCTCTCAACTTGATCGAGAAGAGTATCGCCCTCATTAAGCTAAACCAGTTCTACCAGATGTCCGAGGATGAGCTGGCAAAACAGTTCCTCCCACTCATCGGTGAGGAACCGAGCTTCAAGATCCTCCATCAGCTCATGTCGCTGGATTCGCTGACCGAACCTGTAAAGACACACGTGGTTAAATCACACGTGGCATTATCGTCGGCCAGCAGGATGTCGGAGTTCACACCATCGACACAGCAGGCACTTCTGAGCGTGCTCACACACATCAATCCATCGACGAGCAAATTGAACGAGCTGCTCGCCCTTTTAAGGGAAATTTCAGCCCGTGATGGTTTGACTGTCGAAGATATCTTAAGCCGCTATCAGCTATTGCAGGTCGTCGCCAATCCGACGGCAACTTCTGCGGATAAGGTCAACGCACTTCGTCAGGCGCTTCGCGGAATCAGATTGCCGCAGCTCACGGAGCGTCAGAAACAACTCGCAGAGCTCATACAGGGTCTCGAACTGCCGAACCAGGCGAAGGTCGTCGCCGATCCATACTTCGAGAATAAAAATATGAAGCTCGAATGCCAGTTCTCACATCCCGAGGAGTTGGATTCCGTCATCAAGAAGATCCAGGACGCCTTTGAAAAACAAAAATGGCAACAGATCTTCGAGTGGTATCGTACATAATTTTTCATGCAGTATCGCGACATCACGTCTATCGCTTGAAAAATTCATGACATTTTCGAAAAGTCGTGTATACATAGGAGCTACATATGTCTAGCGCTGCACACGACACAAAGATCAGGCGATTACACACCAGGAAAAGCAAAAAGGCTTTGGTCCCGTTTGCGCCTGAGAAGGTCTGGATAGACAAAAAGATCGCGGATCATCCCCAAACAATCAGAATTCTAAACAAGCTCAAGGAAGTGGATTATGACGTCGTGGACGACGTTAAAAAGCTCAAGCGTCCAGCAAAACTCACGGATGCCAAAAAACAGATGGTGCTGACGTATCACAAGGGCGATGCCTTCAAACCCTGTCAGGGAATTGGAAACGAGCATCTCTGTTGCAACTATCGCGTGATCGATCTCGTATCGGGCTGCCCGATGGATTGCAGCTACTGCATACTTCAGTCGTATCTCTACAACAATCCCAGGACGACGGTTTATGTAAATATCGAGGAGATCCTATCGCAGGTCTCAGCTTTTCTCGCGAAAAATAGCCAAAAGTTCTTCAGAATCGGTACGGGTGAGTTAGGTGACAGCCTGGCACTCGATCCGATAATTGAATTCGCAAGCATCATGATCCCATTCTTCGCATCGAAGAGGAACGCGATACTGGAGCTAAAGACAAAATCGACATTCGTCGATCACCTCCTCGATCTCAAACATAGAAATAGGACCGTCATCTCCTGGTCGATGAACACACCTGAGATCATCGAATCTGATGAAAATGACACAGCCAGCCTCGATGATAGACTAGCGGCGGCAAAAAAGGTCGCAGCGGCAGGAATGGGCGTCGGCTTTCACTTCGATCCGATCGTGATCAAAAAGGGTGTAGAGGATGTCTCTCCATACCTACAGGTCATCGATCGGATATTCGATGCGCTGGAACCAAAACAGATCTCCTGGATTAGCCTTGGCCTCCTTCGCTACCCGAAGGATCTGCCGAATATAGCCCTCGGCCGCTTTCCTGAAACGAGCCTGTTCACCGGTGAGATGATTCCAACCGGCAGCAAAATGCGTTATTTAAGATTCATTAGAGAAGAGGCATACAAGCCCCTCTGGGAAAAACTGAGCTCCAAATTACCGCCTCACAAGATCTATCTATGCATGGAGACGCCTGCCGTATGGGAGAAGGTGGATCCTACGGTCAAAGGCAATTCCTGCATCGAGAAGAGGCTTTGCAACACCGAAAGCATCAACTTCGATTATCAGGCGAAACCCACTATCTTCTAATAAAGCATCAAATCCCAAGCACCAAATTCCAAATAAATTACAATAACCAAAATTCCAATGACCAAAACGCCCGAATGTTAATTTTTACGAATGAGCCTTTTGTTCGGTAATTGGAATTTGGAATTTATTTGTTATTTGATGCTTGTTATTTGGAATTTTACCATCCCAAAGTGAGCAGAACAGTGGTTCGATCTATTCAGATTTCACCTTAAATGACGTGACGGAGTTCGCATCGAGGGAGACGACCATGAGCTGCCGATCCTCCTGTCTATATGCAAGTCCTGCAGGGCTCTGTTGACCGAGGGCAAATCCATACATGGCAAAATTATGGGCGACCTTGAAGACGATGCTCAAGGACTCGCTGGAGATATAGGTGTTTCCAAAATTATCGACCGCACAGCCCTCGATCGTCTTCGCCGACACCGAAGGCAACATCTGCTGTTTCCCACTCTTATCAAACTCTATGAGCTGCCCGGAATTCCACCCTGCAACGATAAAGAGTTCGCGAGCCTGATACCAACAGATTCCATGGGGTTGCCCCAAAAAATCACCTGAAGCGAAGACTGTAACCTCATGTTGCTTCTTAACATCGACGCGATAGATGGTGTTGGCTGGGCCGTCGGTCACATAGAGGGCTCCATCCGGACCCGTCGTTACATCTATCAGATGGCGAATCAGATAGTCGCCGAAATTTATATTATATAGGAAGCGTGCGTGTTTTAGATCATAGGCCCTCAGATGATTCAAATCAGCGATATATACCTTATTATCGACTATCTCCATCCCCTTCGGCGAATTGAGTGCAACGCCCTTCGAAGTGCCGCCGATGTACCTCATCGTATCAACTTTACCATCCTTGTTCAGCCTTGAGATAAAACCGTTTCCATCATGCTTATCGTATCCGCCGTTCATGTTTGAAACATAGATGTAACCAGCCTTTTCATCGACCACGATACCATAAGGATTTTGAAAACCGGTTGTCGTAAACGCGAAGAGATTCGTCGACAGCACGATGGTTATAAGGAAGGCCACAACGTAAAAAAGGTTTTTCTTCATAATGGGTTAGATTAGCTTTTCGATGGTGGGGTGTCAAACGATTGAGCGAGTGTTCTATTTAACGTAGTTTGAATATTGGTTATTTAAAAACCAATCTGCATCGAGATTCTTATCGGAAAGGCTATGACGGACGTACCGTTACTGGAGAGCCTGTCCCCCAAGAAATAGATATATCGAAATGGAACCTCAACGGCCAGTGCTCCGCTTACCTTCTCGGTCCTGGCGAAGTAGTATGAAAAGCCAGGCCCGATGCTTGCCGTAATACCCCAACTCCTCGTCTGATCGTTATCGCGTCCCTCGGTCAGGAAGGCCCAGCCGACTCCACCCTGAATGTGAAAATCTACACCGTTCGACCATTCCTTGATATGAAAGACCCCCTCCATCGTCGATCCCAGGTAGGTGACCCATTCAGTCTTGTTGAGCTTCAGCCTCGCGACCTCGAAGGGCATCTGGATACCCCAGCGAGATCCCTTAAAATCGTAGCCGAATGTGGCATGCCCACCATAACCTGGGCCAAAGTTGACGCGACGGGATGTGACGGGATTTAGTCGATGCTCCGGCGTGTACATTATGAGCTGCGTATATCCTATTCCGACGTAAGGACCCTCATGGCCACAGGCATCAGCCGACCGGGTGAAAAATGTAGCGCTTACGGTTAATCCTAAAACAATCAATGATAACAATAATTTATAGCGCATACCCCTCTCCTTACCCCCCTGCGGCGTATTCATAGCCGCTTTTATCCGTCGTAGCAAGTCTTTTTGGATAGCGCATTTACGAGTCATATTGGCAACTTAAGCCACCTTCCGGTTGACAATCTCGCCACAAATCTATGAATTGACGTGTATGAATAGCAAAAACAAATCCAAGGTATTCCTCCTTCCGTGGGATAGAAGAAAAGAGTTGGATAAGCTGATCGATGAATCCTCCGCCATAAGTCACATACAAAAAAACGATTACGTGGCGGTCAAGATGCACTTCGGTGAAAGGGGTGGGGATGGTCACATCAAACCGGAGTTCGTACGACCCATCCTCAAATCGATCAAGTCCAAAAAGGCAAAACCCTTTTTGACCGACACGAACACCATCTATCACGGCCCGAGAAACAATGCCGTCGGTCATCTTGAGGTCGCG
>CAYWIG010000210.1:0-4421 GCA_964458295.1 uncultured Myxococcales bacterium | reverse complement strand
GTCATCGGACGGTCGTAGGGCAGATTTTGAATTATGCTGTAACGCGGACCACAATTTGTACAGTTGATGAATGGATATTCAAAGCGCCCATCAGCTGAATCCAGTAATTCGCGCGAGCAATCGTCACATGGTGCAACATCCGGAGATATCAACGTCGATGAGTTTCCAGTATTTTCGCTTTCGATAATTCTAAACCCTGAATCATCAATGGGTGGAATGTCGATGGAATTTATTTTTTGAATATGGGCCAAGGGAGGGAGCTCATTTTGAATTCTATTGATAAACGAATTCAAATGCTCTTCTGAACCCCCCGCTTCAATTGTAACTCCTTCAGAATGATTGAATACATGTCCAGAAACTCCAATTTCAGTAGCCAATTTATAGATAAATGGACGAAAGCCCACCCCCTGAACGGTGCCATCGATCTCTATGCGTAATCGGCTGGAAATTCCCATAGGGCGGGACTTTAAGGGGGATGACCCCTGACTGTCAAGGTCAATAAAAGAGGCCTAAACGACCGCTATAGGGCACAAAAAAGCCCTCAATCGCTTGAGGGCCTTGATTTGTAATATGTCACTTTTTAACGGGGATTCGGGTATAGACGGTCTTTACGGCCCTTCTATCGAATTCCAATGCAGTCGCCTTCTTGTTGAATCTACCAGCCCGTCCAAACGCAGGGGGTTTTCCAATAATTTCACCCAGTCTTATGGAACAATTCTTAACTGCCTTTCCGTTATCGGGACTCGCTTTGATATAGCATGATTCAAGGGCATCCTGCCATTGGATCAGGAGGGCATCAGCTATCGCCACCCCTCCTTCTGTGAACGAATCCCTGGATAATTTTGCGCCATAAGGAATATCCACATCCAATCGATCTTCGGCATACTCAGCAAGCGCTTGTTGTTTTGGAGCGGCGAAACCAGGCAAGTTCCTTCTGACCATGCGAAATGATTTTGTCGAGAATGATTCTGGAACTTCAATTCCCCTCGTCGATTCACCTGAAGGGCGAGGCAAACCAAGTGCTTTCTGTCCGCCCAGAGAACCCAATGCCTCCAAATGGGATGCGGATGAAATGCTTCCTTGGCCTTCCTCGCTTAGCCTTATGGTTGTAGTGGTATGTCCAAGCATACCCGTCGTCCTTTTTTTACACTCCCTAATAACTATTTTACCCGAACTGTCTACTCCGATATGACAGTTGTCGCTTCGAAGGTTAATTTTGTGGGCTTCACCAACCTCGTGCAACCACTTTGGGAGATTGGTTGAATTGCATTGTTGAAATTGAGACATGCCTGTAGGGGCACGCGAGCTACCAACTGGATACGTCATATAAACCTCCTTTTAGTTGAAAAACGGCTTCGACTATTATCAAGGTGGCGGGCGTGAATCAAAATCATAATTGGATTTCCGTACTCTGAGGAGTACAAAAAAAGATTGGGGGACATGCGGTATGTGCGATTAATTACGTGATATCCAATGACCGCTTTATTCGGTTGGTTTGGAGAGAATTTCTTTTACCTTTGCAATAGTCCTGGAATCGAAGCGTATTATATATTTGATAAAGGGAACTACATCTACAGGTGTTGGAGTTGGGACGCATGACTTCATAGCTGTGCCGTTTGGTTTTATTTGGATGAAACAGTCCTGCCTATCCGAAGGTATGGGAGGGGAGTCGATAATGAGATCATCACCCTGTAGTTGAAAGGTTGAACAGTATGGTACCCTTGAACCAAAACCCGCATCTTGAACCTCTTCGACAGGCTTTGTGTAGTTTCGGCGCAAGCTCCTGGAAGTTCTCTCCTTATTCCCCGCACCTCATCCTGGGTTATCTCTTTCTTGCAATCCCTTGGATAGCGTGAGGCCTTGTGTGGGTAGACGTAGACACCTCCGCTTTCAAAGATCCTCAATTTCACCGGAACCTTTTTTTCACCGCTACCAGCGGGCCTCATCTGAGATCCTAGTATGGTACCATCTGCTTCTACTTTAAAATTCCAGTCCATATCCTTCAGGCGAACTCCACACCTATTACCAATATCGATTAGTGCGGATGGAAGAACTTGATCGCTAGACATAAATACTCCTAAATACAGTTTCTCATCGTTTACTCACTTATCGCAGCTTCTATGAAAATGTTTCGTCTTTTTTGTGTAATAATCGGTAGTACTATATAGGGCATAAATAGGCGATAATGGTCGTACAATCAATGTGTTACGCCTCTATAGAGACCAGCTCCATCTCGTTTCCACCCATGAGCTTGATCTCCTCGCATTTGCACGTAGGGCACGCTGGGGGAAGGTAGAGGGCTGGTGCGTGGGCTATCTTGTGAGCAAAATCGTGATCGTTGAAACGTTCATCTACGTAGTGATGATGGCATTCCGTACATTCGAGTTCTACAGGAACCTCTTCTATCTCGAATTGAATCTCGGCCATGAGTGGATTATTTTTATAGTCCTTGAGACAGAGATCGAGGTTCTCCCTCTGAAAGGCATTCATTATGCCTATCTTGAGCCTTGCCGTTCCGACCTTTGCCATTCCACGCTTTTTGGCCTCTTTCTCGATGATCTTACAGATCGTCTCAGATATAGCTAGTTCGTGCATATCTCCTCCTGCTGTTGATAGTCCCTATACAAACTTGACAGATAGGGCGCAAGCGATATTCAGTGTAAGGCTGGAATGATGGAAAAATGGAATATTGGAATAATGGAATGATGAAATAACCAACATTCCACCGATCTTGCAGGGGGGGGATATGAGAAAAAAAATAACTATTATATTGGCAACAGTTGCGGTGATTGTGCTGGTAATCGCCTTCCTTCCCAGACGCTACGAGGCCACCTTCTATCCCATGGGTGGAATTCCATTTAAAGTCGTCGCCTATGGAAAGAATTATGTGGAGTTCGATCGAATCATGGAGGCCGTCGAGAATCGCGTCTCCGAGCTTGAGAGGATTTTCAGCAAATATAATAAAACGAGCGAACTTTCGAAATTAAATGGAACCGCTGGCAAAGAACCATTTAAGATCAGCGAGAAGATGGGCATCATGATCGGCTTGTCCGAAAGATGGTATCTACAAAGTGCTGGGGCATTCGATCCGAGCGTAGCCCCGCTCGTCGATCTATGGAGACGCGCCGGCAAGGCCGACGTGCTTCCTAGTGAGGAGGAGATTGCATCGCTGCTGAAGAGCGTGGGTATGAACAGGGTCGATAGGGTGGATGGCAATAAAATATTCTTTGCTGCTAAAGGGATGGAGCTCGATTTCGGTGCTATCGCCAAGGGTTTTATTGTCGATGAGGTTGTCCCCGTTGCCAAAGAGGCCGGAAACGAATTCGGATTGATCGAGGCAGGTGGGGATGCTTATGTCTTCGTCGAGGATGAAACGAAAATTGGAGTTCAGGATCCGACCGATATTTCAAAATTGATGGCCACAGTAAAACTGTCAAAGGGAGCCATCGTCACGTCGGGCGATTATGAAAGATATGTCGAAATCGATGGGAAGAAATACTCACACATCATAGATCCTCGCACCGGCTACCCTGCGGACTACGGAGTTATAAGTGTGACTGTGGTCGGTAAAACTGCAGTCGGTGCGGATGCCCTCGCGACATCGGTGATGGTGTTGGGTGTGGAACAAGGGATTGCGTTGGTCAGGAGGGTCGGAGATATGGAGGTGATCATCGTCGAAAGAGCGAAAGGTGATTTGATCGTTCACGTCTCAGAGGGATTGTTATCAAGAATTGAATGGAACGGGGACTGGTCTGACAGAGTAAAGACCTTCTAAATTGATTGATCCTTATGAAAGAGAGCAAGCGCACAAAATATATAAGAATAGCTTCGTTTAGCCTTCTGGCCTTCTTGGTGATGTTCTCCTACGCGATTGCAAGGCCATCGGCGGAATCACTATTTCTGGCGACGCATTCGAGCAAGAGCCTTCCGCTCGTATGGCTTATCGTGGCCGCTGCGATGTTGTGTGTCGTTGCGATCTACAATTGGTTCGTTACGAAGCATGACCTCATTCGTCTATTCGGTTATGCTGCGTTTGCTAGCGGCTTAATTTTGGTGGGATTGCTTCTACTCAAGAAGCTGGAATTTTATGGAGTCAACTACGCCATATACGTCTGGAAGGATATATACGTAGTCGTTCTCGTGGATCTCTTCTACATGTATGCAAATTCCGTATTTCCGATCAAGACGGCGCGGTGGATATACGGCTTCTTCGGAGCGTTTGCAGCGGCGGGAAGCGTCGTGGGTAATCTTTGGGTGGGCAAACTCGCCCTGACATACGGTACCGTCGGTTCCTTCTGGTTCGCAATTCCGGTTTTAGCGTTTATCGGTGTTTTCTGTCTTCTGCTTTCAAGGACCATCGGAATCGGGAGACCTCTGGAAAAGAAATATGAACGCGCCCATATCCGTGAGGCGTGGAAAGT
>CAYWIG010000209.1:0-4423 GCA_964458295.1 uncultured Myxococcales bacterium | reverse complement strand
AGTTGTCAGTCACATCGAGCACTCCTTCATCGTCGTCATCCTCGTCGCATGCATCACCATCGCCATCGAAATCGGTGTCGGTTTGATTGCTATTTACAATCAGGGGACAGTTGTCCGTGCCATTATCAATTCCGTCACCGTCCCAATCGTCGTCGCATGCGTCACCATCACCGTCGCCATCGGTATCCGTCTGATCGGCATTAACCGTCTCTTCGCAGTTGTCGAGGCCATCGCCAATCCCGTCGCCGTCGGCATCGTCGAACTGGTCGTCACATTCATCTCCTGCACCGTCACCATCGGAATCCTCCTGCTGGTTATTGAATACCGTCGGACAGTTGTCGGTTACGTTTAGAATTTCATCCCCATCCATATCGTCGTCGCAGAGGTCTCCCACGCCGTCAGAATCGATATCGGACTGAGTTGAATTGGTGAGATCTGGGCAGTTGTCCACTCCATCCGGGATCCCATCATTATCGTCATCAGGAATAGGCGCAGTAATAGTCATATCAGGTAACAGCTCATCGGGTGCTTGAACTAGCTGACCGCTGCCTGCGTGTCCGCATCCAGCCTGAATTCCAATTAAGGCCAGCAAGATTATGTACAGGAAGACTGTATAAGTGGATCTGGTGATGGACATGTTATTCTCCTAATATGCTAAATTTATTAAAGAATTTAGGTGCTCCCCCCTAAGGGCGTATAAGAGAATAACATTAAGAATTGCTATTTTCAAGACGGTTATGCGGTTTTTCTGAAGTAATTTGGGGAAAAGGTGTATACCGAATTGAATTATAGACCCATGACCTTGACTATGACGCGTTTCTTCCTCATGCCGTCGAATTCCGCATAATAGATCTGCTGCCATGGCCCGAAATCCAATGCTCCGCAGGTGATCGGTACCGTGACCTGGTGTCCGATGGTGAGGTTCCAGAGGTGAGCATATCCGTTATCCTCGCCGGTCATGTGGTGGCGATAGTTCTTATTCGTGGGCGCAATCTCCTTGAGCCACGTTTCGATGTCATGGATGAGTCCCGACTCGGCGTCGTTTACATAGATAGCTGCCGTGATGTGCATCGCCGATACGAGTGCCAATCCATCCTGGATTTTACTATCATCGATGATGCCTTGCACCTTGTCGGTGATATTCACAAACTCGTGGCGTTTCTGCGTTTTGAAGGTGAGGTATTCAGTATGAGTTTTCATTTAGTCTCCTGTCGACGGTGGAATTTCGGATTTTAGATTGCTGATTGCGGATACAGTTAGTTTGCGTATCAAAAAGTTCCCGGTTCTGATATAAAACTCCGCAATCCAAAATCCAGAATCCCAAATCCGAAATCGTAGAAATACATTGACTCCTTGAGTATATTTCTCTAGTTAAATCTCCTCAAGATGACAAAGGTTTTTAGGCCGTCAAAGCGTGAAAGAATATTCCTTCATTTGGAGGATGGCAGCGCGTTTGGCGGTTTTTCTTTTGGTGCTCCACTTACAGATGATGTCGTGGGTGAGGTCGTCTTCAACACCGGGATGGTGGGATATCCTGAATCTTTTACGGATCCTTCATATCGGGGTCAGATACTGACACTCACATATCCGCTCATCGGTAACTACGGCGTTCCTGCCGATTTCGAAAAGGAGCTGACCAGTAATTACGAGTCCAATCAGATTCACATGAAGGGTTTGGTAGTTTCAGAATACTCTGAATACCATCATCACTGGAGTGCGAAGCGGGGGTTGTCGGATCTCCTCGCTGATGAGGGTGTGACGGGAATTGAGTGTGTAGACACGCGTGCCCTCGTCACCAAACTTCGCGAGAAGGGGACGATGGCGGGCTGTTTGACCACCGAAACCCCTGGGGCTTCGGTGGTTGTTCCAAAATTTCATCCGGTGTCGGAGACATCTGTTGCGGAGATTCAGGAATATAACGTGGATGGTGCGAAAAAGCGTATAGGCCTCGTCGACTGTGGCTGTAAGAATACAATAATCAGAAGTCTTACGAATAGAGGTGTCGGCGTTGTTCGTGTTCCTTGGGATTATGATGTTACAACGTCGGATGTCGATGGGGTACTCTTCTCAAACGGGCCAGGGGATCCAACCGACTGTGGAGCAACGATCGAGACGGCGAAAAAAGTTTTGGATAAGGGAATTCCTGCATTTGGCATTTGTCTTGGAAACCAGATCTTGGCACTGGCAGCTGGGGCTAAAACTTATAAGTTGAAGTTTGGGCATCGAAGTCAGAACCAGCCGTGCCATTTAGTCGGTAGTCAGAGGTGTTTTATTACATCTCAGAATCACGGATATGCGATCGACGAGAGCTCACTTCCAGATGGATGGGAGGTTTGGTTTACTAATTTGAATGATGGGACCAACGAAGGCATCAGACATTCATCGCGTCCGGTCATGAGCGTGCAGTTTCATCCGGAGGCGATGCCAGGACCGGTTGATACGGGATTTTTGTTTGATGAGTTTATCAGCACGATGAAAGGATAATAAAATTCCAAATAACAAGCACCAAATAGCAAATAAATTCCAAATTCCAATGACCAAATACAATGCGTCATCGTGCTTCGGTAATTGGAATTTGGAGCTTATTTGATATTTGGAATTTGAGATTTGGTGCTTAATATGAGCGAAAGAATGATAAAAAAGGTTCTCATACTCGGCTCGGGTGCCTTAAAGATCGGTGAAGCGGGTGAGTTCGATTATTCGGGAAGCCAGGCGATAAAGGCCCTCAAGGAGGAGGGTGTATCAACCATCCTCGTTAATCCGAACATCGCGACGATTCAAACATCTGAGGGGCTGGCGGATAAGGTTTACTTTCTACCTGTAACTCCTGAGTTCGTTGAGAAAGTCATCGAGAAGGAGAATCCGGATGGGATCCTTCTTTCCTTTGGAGGTCAGACCGCCCTCAACTGCGGAGTGAAGTTATACAGATCCGGCATACTTGAGAAAAATAATGTTAAGGTGCTCGGAACTCCAGTCGAGACGATAGAGAATACCGAAGATCGTGAACTCTTTACGAGCCGACTTGCCGAGATCGATGTAAAAGCTCCATTGAGCTCTGCTGCAACCACGCTCGATCAGGCGAAGAAGGCTGCGAACGATATCGGCTATCCTGTAATGGTGCGTATCGCGTACGCGCTTGGAGGACTGGGTTCCGGTCCATGCGCGGATGAGGGGGAATTGACGGAAAAGGTTTCTGCAGCGCTATCCCATACAAAGCAGGTGTTGGTTGAGGAGTTCCTCACGGGTTGGAAGGAGGTGGAATACGAGGTCGTTCGCGATTCCGCAGATAACTGCATCACTGTATGTAATATGGAGAACTTCGATCCTCTCGGTATTCATACAGGCGAGAGTATCGTCGTGGCTCCTTCGCAAACGCTGACCAATGAGGAATATCACAACCTACGTGAGATCGCGATAAGGACGATCCGACATCTGGGAATAGTCGGTGAATGTAATATTCAGTATGCATTAAATCCGATCTCCGGTGATTACCGCGTCATTGAGGTCAATGCTCGCCTCTCCAGAAGTTCTGCCCTTGCATCGAAGGCCACCGGTTACCCGTTGGCATTCGTCTCTGCAAAGATAGCTCTAGGAAAAACTCTTCTGGAAATCGATAATTCGGTGACCGGTGTGACGAAAGCATGTTTCGAACCAGCTCTCGATTACCTCGTAGTGAAGATTCCACGTTGGGATTTGAATAAATTCAGACGTGTATCACGAAGGATTGGATCCGGGATGAAATCGGTAGGCGAGATAATGGCGATCGGCCGCACATTTGAAGAGGCCCTGCAAAAGGGTATTAGGATGCTGGAGATCGGTGCTAACGGTCTAGCCGATGATTCCTATATTGAATTTGATGATCTGAATGAAGAGATCAGAACTCCATCCGATGAACGCGTGTTTGCAATCTATAAAGCTTTTAAAGATGACATGTCGATAGATTGCGTTTACGATCTATCCAAGGTCGACAAATGGTTTTTGGCAAAGATTGAGAATATAGTGTCGATCGAGAAAGAATTATCCTCAACCCCAGGGGTTAAAACACGCAACCCAACTATCCAAACCCCTGGGGTTGAGGATGTCTTGTACCGTGCGAAACGCTTTGGTTTTTCAGATAAACAAATTGCCAACGTAACGGGAGGTGAGGAAAGAGATATTAGAGAGAAGAGAAAGGCGCTTAAAATTAAACCAGCTATCAAACGAATCGATACACTCGCCGCCGAATATCCAGCGAAGACGAACTACCTATACTCAACTTACTCTGGATATGAGGATGATATTCAGAGGGATGATAAGAACTCCATAATGGTTGTCGGATCCGGTTCGTATAGAATCGGAAGCTCGGTCGAGTTCGACTGGTGTTGTGTGAATACAGTTCAAGCACTTCGCCGTCTCGGATTCAATACGATAATGGTCAACAGCA
>CAYWIG010000208.1:0-4448 GCA_964458295.1 uncultured Myxococcales bacterium | reverse complement strand
TCATCCTGTAGCCGCTCCTGCAGCACCGCCCGAACAAAAATCAGTTCCGTAAAAGATATATAACAAAATCACTTCTGTTATATAAATTATACAAGTCTAATTAAGATGATAGTCTATATATGTCATACAGTTATACCACATCACCACCCCGCTGAAGTCAGATAAGCACGATTTATGCATACTGGGTAAAAAAAAACTACCCACCAAGAAACCATTTGTGAAATCCATGCCCCAGGTGAGAAAATGCATTCAGAAATCGGAAGCTAAGGCGCACATTCGAAAGGGGGCTAGTTCTCGTACGGTTCCGACGGTGGGAAAATGAATTTCCACCCTCAGTCAAAAAAGGGGCCAAGCGATGTTTCACTACTGTTGTAAATATGTAACGTACTACCCACCTCCTGCAAAACAATTACAAGCAGGAAGTATAGGATTCAAACTATGTCTCCCTTGCGGAGACTTTTTTAATTTCCCTACCCGCATCATTTCCCCAGAAGTCTCACTTCATCCAAGCAGTCCTCAAAAGATCCCACCAACCTCCAGGGGGAGGCGAAAGGTAGGGGCATTCTCGAGGGAGGTGCCCCGTGGCTGATAGTTATTCAATGACTATTGAAAAATCGTTGATCGAAAGATTGCAGCCTTTGATCTGCTGCTCCGAAAGTCTGTCGACATGTCGATTCGACGAATTCTGTTCAAGCCTTCCAGCGAAGTGGCCGGTGATAAACAACGGCAAGGAGATGGTGCGCCTATCGTATCCCGAAAAAAAGAACTCATTACCAGGCGTCGCCTTCTTTGCAGATGCGTATACCACTTGGCATTCGAAAAATGGCTGCGGAGCATTGGCGAGGGATGTTGCAAGGACGGTTTCATCAAAGAGCAATCTTCTCTTCGGAGAGTCGTCGAGCGTTGCAGGCGATCTCCTTGCGGTTTTAATAAGCAGCAAGGAAGAGCTTGCGTGCATGAGTGAATTGGAGGGTGCTCAACATAAACTTTCAAAAATCTCAGACTCACTCTCGAGCCGCTGCCCCATAATGTTCGATCAGGAAAACGGCAATCCCGTATTCAAGGACGATCGGCCTGATGATTTGGACGAGCTCGCTGCATTCAGCCAGAAGGTAAAGGAGGCTGAGGCGGGAAGGATGAGCTGGGGAGATTTCTTCTGGGGAGGTGGAGCGGCTGGCGTCATATTGTTCGCGCTGTGGGTCTTCTACAAGTTGGTGCGAGCAGCCAAAAAAGGAAGCGACAAAATAGAGGGTTTCGGCATGATCATAAGTTCGATAGGTGCAAACATAGGCCTTGTGGCGAGAGGGATCAGGCGCTTATTCGGAGTTCATATCGTAAACCTTGGTAGAACTTTGAGATATGTTTTTACAGGTGGTTGGTTCCGGGGAAAGGACTTGCCGGAGATGGTCCAGGATGATGAACACCTTGCCGTCCCGAACCCACCGTCCGTTACAGCCAAGGCTGCTCCTGAGGAAGCTCCAAAAGAGAAGGCAACACCTCAGGTTGAAATAGATCCGCATGAGGATGTAGTTCTAGCACAACTTGCAGCGCTCGAAGGGAGTCAACATCATCTAAAGGAGGGTGAGAGGTTTTCGCGACTCAGCGACGCTGGGAAGAGATATCTAGCAAATCTAGCGGTAGCAAGATGGCATGATGAAACAGTTGAAAGGAAACAATACTTCATCGCAGATGATAATAGGCTCACCGAGGGTAAACTTCCAACTTCTTACGTAATGAGATTTGCCAGGCACTATCTCAAAAGAAATTCAAACATAGATATCATAGAGGCCTCCGCCAGGGTGTGGGTGCAGAGCTTGGATGAGCCGCCTAAGCCCAGGACGGAACCGGCAAAACTCTCTGAATTCCGTCCCACGATAATCGATGTTAAGAGACAGCTAATCAACGATCCCAAATTCGGAAGGGCGTTGGCCGTAACGCGAGATTACATAGCGAAAATGGTGATAGCGGAATGGGAGAGCATCGATCCCGAGAATCAACCTATATTCGTGAGCATCAGCGATCGCCCTGAAACCGGAATATTACCTCAACGCTTCATAAGATTTTTCAGAAAGAAAACTTTGAAGGATATAAGACCGCTCGACAGAAGGGCATCGCTCTATCACGATCTGAAGCATCAGATGCCTGAACTTGCGACATCCCCCTTCAGACTCATAAATAAGAGATTGGAACAGATAGTGCGCCTCTGGTACTGGTTGCCAAATTCTATAAGACAGAGTTTCACGGGAGTTGCGAATAGGGAACAGGGCAGACGAGTGAAGTGGGTCCCTCCCTATTTCGCCGAGTATCTATTCAAGTTCATCTCGATAAGTACCGCAGCAAGGCTGCCTATAAAAATTTCCAAGGAACCTTGGGTATTTCAGGACGAACCCCAGCTGACTTACCAGGAATTCAGTCTTTCAAGGGTGATGGAGAGAATTGCATGTATGACGGAAACTCTGAGATTCTATCCATCGCTTCTCAAAGCGCGTTCGAAGGCGGTGATCGATGCGTGGCTCCTTTTGGATCGCGCAGTTCGGGCCGAGTTCGTAGCTGCGGACGATACACATGAAATGATAAGCAAGTTGGAGCTCGATCAAGGAATCGATGCACTCCCGAGGGCTTTCGTGAACTTCATTCATGAATTCAGTACCGGAGTTGGAATTCTTCCGCGGAGCGATATTGTTTTGGAAAAGGCTCCCGATGATGATGATGGAACGAGTGGACCTGGAGGAACTGGAAGCGGAAATATACCATCGTCGCAACCTCCAAGCATCCCATCCGCCGATATGGCTGCAATACATCCTGGAAAGAGTGAGGTAGAAAATACAACCCTTGCTCCCTTTGCTCCTTCCTTTACGGCATATGTAGGACCGATGAGACATCATGGCGTCGTCCTACCGAGCATGTCGGCTATAACTATGGGTGTACCAGCCAATGTAAACAGTTTCGTTCAATCGGGGAATATGCTCATGTTGGGCAAGATACATGCGGTAGATGGAGGAATGTTGCATCAACCAACTCCCATGATAAGCCCCGTGATCAGGATGGTAGGGATTCGTTGATGGCACAGTCGACATAACTTAAACAGCCTTCAGCTGTTCTTTGTACTTTGTTCGCATCTTAGTGAACGTTTTGAAATGCCCGCCATCCCTGAAGTCGGGAAATGCCCATGGTTGAGCCACCCATCCCTTGTTGTACCAGAGAAGGAAATCGGCCCAAACATCCGGTGCTACCGGTATCTTATTGCCGCCATGCTTCGCTGACATAAGGACGACCTTGTTTGCATCGATGTAACCAGCGTCTAGATTCACCGTACGATTGCCATCACTACGATATCTATCCTCTATTTCGGCCGTCCACCCCTTGTATTCATTTGAACTCTCAGGCGGCATCAATCTTTCGAACGATACGAAACACCTCTTAAGGTCGGCTCCCATCTCGTCCTCGTAATAAGTCGTATGATCGAAGTTTCTCCATTCACCTACGATATCCGGAGCACCGAAGAACTGTTCGACATCCCTTAGAACATCACCCAGAACATCCTTATTTGAAGCAATTACTCCAAGTATAGGTTTTATGTAATATTTCATCGATCGCTCCTTTTTGAATACGAAGCCCTTACAACGCCTAAACAATCGTTGGCCTCGGAGACCAACCTCCCCTTAATTCCAAATGTGGCCTCCACCTCATTGTCTAAATCTGATTTTATCACCCGCTGTGATTTTTTTTCTTTTGTATTCTTCCTCAGTTTACCATCTCGCATAAATAACAATCCATCCCCCGTTTGAATCGATGCGCTCATATGTCTCATCATGGACCAGCCGAACGAATCGATCCATTTTTCAAAGAAGACTTCTTGCGTGACAGGCACATCCTTCAGCCTATATCTTAACCTGCTCTTTCCCGCAGCATTTGTAGTCAGTAGAAGCTGAGATGTCGTCCCAAGTCGAGACAATGTAATCGTCGACGATTTTCCCCTTTGGGTGGAGCTCCCAAACGGTGGGACCGAGAGTGGCGCCTCCATGAGATATCCAGGATCAACAAGATATTTTTCTCCATCGAGATTCACTATCAATGCACAGTGCGTATCTGGACCGTAGGATCTATCACAGAGCACCGCATAGAGATCGTAGCCAATCTCAGTCAAAATCTGCTCGAAAAAATATGTTAGAGAAAAACAGGTTCCGCCGGCACCCAGATCGACATGATCAGCTATAACTATATCAGGCATCCGCGGGCGCTCCCCTGGATCCGCAATCTCATGCAACCTAATTATCTTCGTCAGGTTCTCATATGGCATCCTATGAAAGCTCCTCGCGAGCAAGGTTAACCACTTGAGATCAGGACGGTTTGGCCTAACCCTGATATGTTTTAAGAAGTCCTTCACTACAACTGAATAGTTCATTTTGTTTTTCATTCGGTGACGGTGACGAAGCCCGTTTCGGTAA
>CAYWIG010000207.1:0-4484 GCA_964458295.1 uncultured Myxococcales bacterium | reverse complement strand
AAATGTATGTCCGCTATCAGTGGAATCTTAATGCGTTCCTTTATGCGCTTAAGTGCTCCCACCGCATCATCGTCAGGAACGGCCACGCGCACGATCTCACATCCCACATTCGTGAGACGATCGATCTGCTTGACTGTAGCATCGATGTCAGATGTCCTCGTGTTCGTCATGGACTGAACTGAAATTGGAGAGTCCCCACCGACAGCTACATCACCGACATAAATACAACGCGTACTCCTTCGCACAGATTACAAACTCCTTATCTAGATTTATATGAAGTTCTGCGGAATATTGTAATTACAAAACACGCAGCCACCAAGAGGATGAGCGCTAAGGGCAAATCTCTGTTGGAAGCATCTCCAATAATTCCACACCCACCTCCGGATGATTCAGTCGAATCGCCATTATCATCATCACCATTATCATCTGAACCAGATGAAGAGACAGTCTGAGATGCCATCTCCACGGTCTCCCCTCCCGCCTCACAGCTCACCGTCGTCGCTCCGTCGGGATCGGAAATAGTACCAGATTCAAATCCGCTCGGAGGATCATCACACGGTTCGAAACCGGATGCACCAGTATAGTCAGAATTTAACGCTTCATAAGTAACCTGATACACCTGCCCAGGGACTATCCCATGGAGATAATAATAGGAATCACTACCGGTACATCCCGTATGCATCGCACCGGAGACGAAGGAACGGGCATCGAGATAAGCCATATCTTCACTCTCCCCCACCCTCTTCGCCACAATATTGACGCCCTTCAATGGATCACCATTCTCATCGAACACCTGTCCTGTGATCGTACAAAAATCATTCTGAAATGTATTGTTCGGATAGATCCACGAAAGTGTTATCTTGTCATCACGGGAGAGGTTTCCCTGCAGCGTCGTAAGAAGCTCCGGATACATCGTGGGTATATACTGTCCCCCCTGGGGACAGGAACCATCCCTCGAGTAGATGGTACCGCTGTTCGAACATTGTTGAGCTATCGAATCATTCACCTGACTGTGATCCAAGTTGATCAGATGGCCGAGCTCGTGAAGGATCGTTGCTTGAAAGAGTTCATTCGCAACGCTCTCAGTGGAAGCCAATGTTCCGCTGGACAGAACATAGCCATTGAACAATGCAAAGCCTTTCGTGATATACAGGCCGGTCGAATCGGACCGAAGGGGCGCCGACAATCCGACCACCGTGTCCTTGTTGCTCTCACCCATGAGACTCGCCGTAATTTCTCCATCCTCATCGAAGATGATGGCGCTATCACCCGAGGTCGTTGATGATATATAGGGACTCACGTTATCAACGGTAATATCCTCTGCCAAGTCGCCCTGATAACTCGCGCTGAATTGACATGTGGACACAGCAACGATGCTGGCATTCTTGATCGTAATGTTGCTCCATTTATCGAGTGCGTCCTCCACCCATTCCTTTCCTGTAGCGTTGTTGTAACCGCTGGCCATCGCACCGGGATCCAAATGCCATTCGAGTCTATTGCTACCCCACCTGAGTGCAACCCCTGAGTCTCCAAGCGTATCGACGGCGAAGGGACCCCCTGCAAAAGTTGAACTCGAAATCAGAATCAAGCTCAAGGCAAAAAGATAAACATGTAGTTTTCGCACTGACTATTCCCCCTTTTCCAAGTCCTTCACTATATTAACGAAGGTATCATAATCCATCGGCCCAGGACGCGCAGGTGAAACACTCGATGCCTTAAGATTCTGCACCATACCTTTTGTCATCTTAAGATCGGTAAAGATGCTACGATTATTATGACCATTTTTAACGGTCTTCGTTCCATCAGAAGCCTTTATGACCTGATATTTACCCTGCTCCAATCCAACCGGAGCGCGCAGTCCCAGTTTAGTTTCAGCTGTCAAGAATATCAGATATTCCTCGCCAACCTTGTAGTGCGGCATACCGTAGATGTATGGAGCATCAAATTTTTTTGAGTTCTCCAAGGTCGCACCGAACTGTGTATAGGAGAATACCTCACCAGCATTGCCCGTAAGATCATCCAAAACACTAAATTCATAGGTTGTCACAAAAAGACCGTTATCCATCTTGAATGGATATTCACTCGTACATATCCCGGAGAATGCCACATCCGCTCCAGACACGGTCTGCCCCAGATTGATCGACAAAACTTGGGCCGCATCCGCTCGGAATGAACCGACCAGGATAAGGATAAAGGATAGAAGTAAAGGTTTGATCCCCTTCATTATATAGCCCTCCTTTTATTAACCTTTGATCATTAGTTGGAATATCCAGTAAAGTCAATAAAATCAGGCTTGTTAAGGATTTATAGGACGGAAACAAAAAAGCCGGTTCAAGCAAGGCTTGAACCGGCGAAAGGTCATCGTTCGTATTTGGTCTTTGACTGCGCTTATTTCTTCTCTTCCTCGTCCTTCTCCTCTTCAGATGACTCGTCGTCGTCCGTCGATTCCTCATCATCTTCGACTGGCTTCTCACCCTTCTTCAAATCCACCGCATAAACGGCACAGGGCAGACCGAAGTCACCCGCCTCATCGGCCTCAATAACTTCACAGTTACCGGTGACGTCCTCATCTTCGAAATCCAAATAGTAAACGTGCATGACACCCATGAGCTCATCGGCGAAGACTGCGCTCTTACCCTCGAGTATATCCGTCAAGGTTTTCTCAGAGCTATCGAACTTCGCGTTAAGATTGTTTTCGTCCTGAGTAACCTCTACGCCGATGCGTGATTCGACTCCAACCTCATCCGAAACCGATTCGCAGGAGTTTGAATCCAAGACCATATTTCCGGAATAGTACCCGCTGAGTGGTCCCAAATCCTTACCGGTGCTCGGCATTCCCTGCCTATCCTCACTGCCAAAACCTTCGACAGCATCGGTGTCTTTATCGAATGCAGCACACGATGTGATGAGAAGAAGCGACAGAACTGCAATGACCAAACGATATCCCATTATTCCCTCCTTGTAGCGCAGACGCGCAAAAGGCACGTCCACCAATTAAACTCTCCCTCCATTAGAAGTATCGTCGGATGCGAAAAAAAGTTGCGTAAAAAATATAAATATAAATCTATATATATTTCAATATATTAGAGAACTACAATCACCCGATATGATGAATAATGAACCTGCCACACTTCTCGCAGACATAAACCGAATCCGGATGCCTCTGCATCTCCGATGAGAGCCCGCTCGAAAGTTGCATGTTGCAACCCTGGCAGATTCCATCCGACGCCTCGACGAGGGCTTCACCGTAACGACTTATCAATCTATCGAAACGCGAGAGCATACTGCCCGGCAACTCATCACGTGCGAGTTCAATTTTTTTCTTGAGACCCTTCGATCCCGCTGCCTTCTTCGCCTCCATAAGTTGTAACGTGACGAGGATGTCAGCCTCCCATTTTGCAGCTCTTCCCGCGAGCATATCCACCTTCACATCAGCCACCGCTTTCGCTATCTGTTTCGCATTCTTCGCGTTCATAAGATTTTCTCTGAAACCAGGATCGGCAAGTTTGGATACGAGACCGGCGAAGAGGCGATTGAAGAGTCCCGGCCTTTCAGGTTGCCACAACACCAAAAAGATAAGATGCGCATCGCCACGATCGGGCGCGTTGAAATCGATTCCTTTTTTGTGTCGACCAATTGCAACTATTGGATTTTCACCCACGTCAAGGCGTGCATGCGGAATAGCGACTCCATCGCCTAGGGCTGTCGACGCGAGTTCCTCCCTTTCGAAAATTCTCTTGAGTGCTTCGTCCCTATCCTTGACCAATCCCTTCTCACATATCAACGCAACGAGTTCCTCTATAGCCGCCTCCTTCGACTCGCTCTTCATCTCCGAGATGACGTGTTCCTCGTTTAGGATCTCACTCAGCGGCACTTCCTTGAAATAAGCTTCGTTCATAGTCCCCTCGTTCCTTTCTCTTCGCGTCGTTATAATGGGGGGCCTCCATAACGCCGGAAGGCCCGGATAGTCAAGCATTTAAGCAAAAAAGGTTAACAAGAGTTAATATCAGTTAACAACGGTTACTGTAGGCAACTGATATTAACTGCTATTAACAACAGCTAGTCGATATTAACTGTTATTTTGGAAGTCTGCCAATAAGAGCGGTCGACTGGTCCTCATCGGGCACCCACATGACGTTGCACTTCCAATTCAGCATGCTGCACTGACTTGGCATCTCCTCCTGGGTGACGAGTATCAACTCTGATCTGGGATTGATTGCACATCTAAGATCAGCCATCTCTATCATGACTACAGGTCCTTTATCGTGTTCGGTAAACGGTTGATAGGTGGGATTGAGTGAAACCGATGGATGTCTTGAAGCGTTTATACATCTAAAATGCGCCATGTATTCTCGGAGCTTTTCCAGGCCTCTTTCCACAGCTCGATATGCACATCCGCCGTCGTCTTCGAAGTCATCGCATAGAGTTTCATCTATCCTCTCCAAAGCGACCATCTTCCCGATGACACCCATATCGACAGTACG
>CAYWIG010000206.1:0-4489 GCA_964458295.1 uncultured Myxococcales bacterium | reverse complement strand
AAACCGGTTCAAAGAACATCTTGATAATCACCCCATCCGATGACTCAGCACAAAACCTGATGGAAGATTGCAGCTTTTTTTCATGCCCCTCAATGAAGGACATATTACAGCTGTTCCCCTCGACCTCGACCTCGCCGTTTTCACGCATCTCGCCCGAACCGGAGGTGTGGGCTGACAGGCTTCAGGTGCTCCATCGTTTAATCAACAGAAAATCCACGATAATCATTACTTCAGTGGAAGCCATCTCACGCCGCCTACCTCCGAAGGAGTTCATCTCCTCCGGGTCGAGGGAGTTGCGAACCGAAGAAAATATAGATCGCGATGAGCTCATGCAATATCTGACAGACTTCGGTTATGAGGATATCGGCCTCGTCGAGGATGAGGGTAGCTTCGCACACAGAGGTGGAATTTTAGACATTTGGTCACCAACGAATAAACTACCTGTAAGGATCGAACTCGATGGCAGTCGAATTATGTCTATGCGTTTTTTTGATCCTACAACACAGCGATCGAAAAAGAGCCACCGTGAAATACAGAGGCTTGAATTAATCCCGGTTAGCGAAATCCCTTTCGATAAGAGCTCCAGAAGTCTTGCCGCCCATCGCGTTCGAGATCGATCGGAAGCGCCACTTACAGCTGGTGAAAAGAGAATCCTGATCGATTCCATCCACGAAGGAATCAGCTTCTCTGGGATAGAAACGCTCCTCCCCCTGTTTCATAAAAATACAGCTACCCTCTTCGATTATCTTCCCAGCGACACCATCATCCTGACGTTCAACGACATCGATATAGAGGAAGCATCCAAGAATTTTCGTAGATCAGCCCAGGAGCTCTTCTGTGATGGCCAGAGCCCGGAGAGGATCGTAAATCCGGATGAGGTATTGATCGATTTCGACGGCATAAAAGATTGCGTGTCGAACTTCACCTGTTTGAAAACGGGAAACACCCTCACGGAGGGCGACGACACACCGACCCTCAATTTTTCCATCGAGGGAAATCAGGACATCCGTCCGATGATCGTCGCCCACAAGGAGGACGAGGATATGTTGGCCCCCTTCGTCCGCCTCATTAAGGAATGGAAGAACAAGGAGTGGCACATCCTTCTCACATGCCATACGCAGATTCAGGCGGAGAGACTAGGCGACCTATTCCACATCCACGGAATCGAACTGATGCCACTTGATGCCCCGTTCGACTCGTTGAAGGATATGGAGACATCGACGGTCAAGCTGAAGATCGGGCGATTGTCGCAAGGATTCAGATGGCCCGATGAGAAACTGGCTATAGTCACGGACGAGGAGATATTCGGCGAAAAAATTACGAGAAGAGTTAAAACAAACAAACCGATGGAGCCCTTCACATCCTTCACCGAGATTTCAAAGGGGGACTACATAGTCCATGAGCAGCATGGAATTGCGAGATACATTGGCCTTGAACACCTCTCGATAAACGACAAGCCTGGTGACTACATGCTCCTGGAATACCTCGGCGGCGATAAGCTCTACCTCCCCGTATACCGTCTCAACCTCGTCGGTAAATACATTGGATCTGGTGAAGGCAATCCTCCCTTAGATAAACTCGGCGGCGTCAGATGGAGCAACGTTCAGAAGAAGGTCAGACGGGATGTCGGCTTGATCGCGAAGGAGCTCTTGAAGACCTTCGCAGAGCGAAGCATCCACCCAGGCTTTCCCTTCCCTGAGGGTGGAACGGAATACGAGGAATTCTGCGCCGCCTTTCCCTACGACGAGACACCGGATCAGTCACGCGCCATCGAAGATGTCATGAATGACATGTCGAATGAGAAATCTTCAGATCGACTCATCTGCGGAGATGTAGGCTACGGTAAAACTGAAGTTGCGATGCGTGCAGCATACAGGGCTACAATGGCAGGCAAACAGGTAGCGATACTCGTTCCAACCACCGTCCTTGCATTACAGCACTATGAAACGTTCATGAAGCGCTTTCACGAATCACCCATCTCCATCGAGATGTTGTCGAGATTTAAGTCTCCGAAGGAGAGAAAGGAAATAGTCGAAAACATCAAACGCGGAACGATAGACATAATAATAGGAACACACAGGCTGATTCAAAAGGATGTTTCATTTAAGAATTTGGGACTCCTCATAATCGATGAGGAGCATCGCTTCGGCGTAAAACATAAGGAAAAGGTAAAGAAGCTGCGTTCCGCGGTCGATGTCGTCTCCCTCACAGCGACTCCGATCCCGAGAACACTCAATCTTTCGCTAGTCGGAATTCGCGATATAAGCGTTATCAACACACCTCCGATGGATCGTATGTCGATATCGACATACGTAACACCCTTCGACGAGGGTATCATCAGGCAGGCGATAATGAAGGAGGTTGCAAGGGGTGGACAGGTCTTCTTCGTACACAATCGCGTCGAGACAATTGCCTCGCTCTACAGGAGGCTCTCCACACTAGTACCTGAAGTTAAGATAGTCGTAGGTCACGGAAAGCTGAAGGAGGCAGAGCTCGAAAATGTCATGATCGATTTTCTGGAAAAGCGCGCAGACGTTCTCCTATGCACGACCATCATAGAATCCGGCCTCGATATTCCAAACGCGAATACGATCATAGTTCATAGGGCCGATACATTTGGCCTCGCTCAGCTCTACCAGCTGCGGGGACGAGTTGGCAGATCGAACTTGAAGGCCTATGCCTATCTCCTAACACCTGAGAGAGGCGAGATGACACCGCTGGCGAAAAAGAGGCTCGCAGTTCTTAAGAGATTCACAGAACTCGGCAGCGGCTTTCAAATTGCGATGCACGATCTCGAATTCAGGGGGGCCGGAAATATCCTAGGCAGCGCACAATCGGGACATATAAACTCAATCGGATACGAACTCTACACGAAGCTTCTCGACAGGACGATTAGAAAACTCAAGGGGGTGGAGATAGCCGATGAGGTGGATCCGGAGTTGAGCCTTAAGGTTTCGGCATTTTTGCCAGATAGCTACGTCCCAGATCAGGCGACCCGCGTCGAGCTCTATAGAAGGCTGGCAAGCCGTGATACCGAGGAAGAATTGTTGGAGTTGGCAGGTGAGCTGGAGGATCGCTTTGGCAGTTTACCGGACGAGGCAGTGAACTTAATAAAAATGATGGAAATCAAGGTATTAGCCTCAAAACTTAAAGTTCAACAGTTAATATTTGATGGCGCCCAATTCTCCTGTCAGCTGAGTGAATCGACCTCTCTCAAGCCGGAAAAAATCCTGGAATTGGTCGAAAAGGAATCCAGCAGATATCGTCTAGTTCCGCCGGATAAACTGCTCATCCTCGCCGATGACGTCTCCAGCGAATCCTCAATCCTAAAGTCAGCCAAAAACTGCTTGAGCCGCCTGACTGGCTATGTTAGCTGACGTGGATATGTCAAAAAACCTTATTATAATAGTTATTTGCACTCTGATCGCCGGCTGCTCCAGTGATAACAGCCCGACAGTCGCAAAGGTCAACTCAACCCCGATCAAGGCGAGCTCCCTCCAGAGGGAGATGACACTTGAAAGCGGTAAATATGATCCCGCTACGTTGTCTATCGAGATCAACTTCAACGAGTTTAGAAAGCAGGCACTCGATAAACTCGTTCAAGAATCCATCCTCCTTGAAGAAGCGAAATCGCTAGGCATCACCACCTCGAAGCAGGAACTGGAACATGCAAAGTTGCTTCAATCCGGAGGATTGAACGACGATCTTTTCGAAGATTGGTTAAAGAAACACAACTTGAAGATGAAGGACTGGGACGAGATAGTGAGCAAGCGCGTAACGATCGACAAGCTCATCAAGAAACAAGTCTATGATAACGTTCCCATTCCTAAAAACAGCATCAAGAATTACTACAACAAACATATTCAGGATTTCAGACAGCCTACTCAGTTCAGAGCTCGCCAGATAATCGTCGACGAACGCGAGGAGGCTGACAAGATCGTGTCCAAACTGAAAAAGGGAGCTGACTTTGCGGATCTCGCGAAAAAATATTCAATGAGTCCCGACAGCAAGCGCGGAGGGGATCTCGGTTACTTCGATGCTAGCGCATACCCGGAGGTGTTCGCTGAAGTATGTCAAAAGCTAAATATCGGCGATACGAGCGACGTGGTGGTCACCGACTATGGATACCAGATTTTCCAGCTCCTCGACAGAAGGCCTCCAAGACAGCTCTCACTCGAAGACGTAACACCTCTAATTAAGAAGACGCTCACTGAAGATAAAGCTGAGGGTGTCTTCAAGAAGTGGCTTGAAGGATTAAACGCTAAATATAATGTTCAGATCGATGACAAGATATTATCGGAGGTTAAGTTAGATGACAAAAACTCTTAAGATATCAGCCTATGCGATGGCGATCCTCCTCTTGACCGTCTGCGTGGCCAAGGCCAAGACCAAGTCGACCACCGTGGACAGCATCGCAGCGATAGTCAACGATGGGGTTATCACCAGGCGTGAAGTGGATCGCGCCATAGTCAAAGCACACGGCAAGTTG
>CAYWIG010000205.1:0-4507 GCA_964458295.1 uncultured Myxococcales bacterium | reverse complement strand
CTTCATACATGAATTCGGCCATTTCATCATGGCGAAACGTGCCGGCATACGCGTTGACGCGTTTTCGTTGGGCTTCGGTCCACGGCTGATCGGATTTAAAAGGGGTGATACGGATTATCGAATCTCCCTCTTCCCGATAGGTGGGTATGTACGGATGCTCGGGGAGGATCCGACCGATGAGGGTGCGGATGATCCGAGGGCGTTTGCCCAGAAAAGTGCATGGGCCAGGGCCAAGGTCGTCGCATTCGGTCCAATAATGAATCTTCTTCTCTGTGTGGCCCTGATGCCTATAGTGTTTATGATAGGTCGTACGGAACCGGTATATCTTCATGAGCCTCCGATACTCATGGGTGTTAAGGCGGAATCCCCTGCGGAGGCAGCCGGTTTGATCAAGGGCGATAGAATTCTTTCAATCGATGGTGCCGATGTCGAGTTGTGGGACGAAGCGATAAATCGAATTCTACTCAGCCCAGGTCAAAATGTTTCGCTCAAAATCATGCGGAAAGGACAGGTCATCGAGAAGGATGTCGTCGTTGGTGAGCTTCCGGAAATTAAGGGAGGATATCTGGGAATTGAGCCGGTCTTCTTCCTCGGATATGAAGCGAGGATCGGTTCGATCGTTCCAGGTGGCCCGGCGGATAAGGCTGGACTTAAAGAGGGTGACCTCATCACTTCATACGCTGGAAGGGCCATAGCCGATTTCTATGATTTTGCAGCCAGCGTCAATGCCTCCGGAGGGGAGGAGTTTTCGATTTCAGTGGATCGGAATGGAACGAGGGAGACATTTCAAATTCAACCGATCTTCAGCGCCGAAAGCGGCAGGTGGGTGATCGGAATATACACGAGTGGAAAGAATATCGGGCCACAGAAGGTCTATCGCTATGGTTTTGTCGACGCCATTGTGAAGGGAACGAAGGAGAACATAAAGCTCGCCAAGCTCACCTTTGAGGTCATCTATCGATTGATCACGCTCAAACTCTCTTACAAGGTGCTGGGCGGTCCCATAGTTATAGCTAAGGTATCGGCGCAAGCTGCTGCATCTGGGTTAGGTCACTTTCTCTACTTCATGGCGTTCTTAAGTCTTCAACTTTCAATTCTGAATATCCTTCCGATTCCAGTATTGGATGGCGGCCATCTTATGTTTCTCGGCATAGAGGCGATTCAGAGAAAGCCGCTCAGTGCGCGATTCAGGTCGATAGCCAACCAGGTTGGATTCGTCGCTTTGATGTCATTTATGGCCCTAATAACTTTAAAGGATATTGATAACCTTTGGGGTGTAAGTACCTGGATTAAAAGTACATTAGGTATGGAATGAAGATCTTATCCATAGACACCACATCGATGCGGGGCTCACTGGCGTTATCTGACGGGGAAAGCTGTATATCCCAGGTTCAACAATCCAAGCCGGATACACATTCTGCAAGATTATTGGGAACGATAGATACCCTTTTCAAGGAGAGCGGTTGGAAGCTTCAGGAGGTAGAGGGAATAGCCGTAGCTATAGGGCCAGGTTCATTTACAGGACTTCGGATCGGGCTTGCGACGGCAAAGGGTATTGCGCTTTCGCTAGGAATTCCAATAGTCGGAGTTTCATCCTTGAAATCCCTTTCGATCAACGGAAGTGACGCTGAAGAGAACATCTTGACATTGATCGATGCCAGAAGAGGTGAGCTATATGCCGCTTTTTGGAGGAAGGATGGAAAGAGTATTTCAAAACCAATAATGGATGAATGCGTCTTGTCGCCCGAAAGGCTCGTGGAAGAGGTGAACAGGAACTCTATGACATGTTACGCGGTAGGTGACGGAGCGCTCGAGTATCAGGAATTCTTGAATGAGAGTTTGAGTGATAAAATTAAAATCGCCGATGGTGAGGAGTTATTGCCGAAGGCGCATAATCTAGCGCTTCTTGCGCTTGAAAAATTTGAATCCGGTGTATGTGATGATTTGTCAAAACTGGTTCCGAACTACGTCAGACAATCCGATGCGGAAATAGGTTTTCTAGGAAAAACAAAAACTGCCAGGTAGTTTTTGTTTTGGAGTGGGAGATATGACGATCAAAATTGATGGTAAGGGTTTTTCATTTGATGAACTTAGAGGATTTATCTCCGGTGAACGGGCTGAAGCGTCCAGGGGGGCCATCTCCAGAATAGAGAAGGTTCGCAAATTTGTGGAGGGCAAACTGGCTTCTGAGGAAGCCTACTATGGAATTAACACCGGCTTTGGAAATATGGCTAGTTGTCATATATCACATGATGATCTGGAAAAACTTCAGGAGAATTTGATCATTTCCCATGCGGTTGGGGTAGGTGATCCATTGCCTCCCGATATTGCGAAACTGATCATGCTCCTCCGCGCGAACGTCCTCGCTGCAGGATATTCTGGGATAAGACCAGAGACTTTTCATCTGTTGGTCAACATGATGAATCGCGATTTAATCCCAGTGATTCCGGAGAAGGGTTCCGTCGGTGCAAGCGGGGATTTGGCACCACTCGCCCATCTGGCTTTGACGCTCATTGGTAGAGGAGAGGTTTTTTATAAGGGCCTGATCATGCCGGCTGTTGAAGCGCTTCGGTCGGAACGCCTTGAACCGATCAAGCTACAAGCCAAAGAGGGTATAGCGCTGATAAACGGAACGCAGGCGATTGCAGCTATTGGATGTATGGCACACATAAGGATGGAGAATCTGATCAAGGTTGCCGATATCGTCGGTGCGCTATCAGTCGAGGGTGATCTCGCTTCAGTAAGTCCTTTCGATGAAAGAATACACAAGCTGCGTCCCCATCCTGGACAAATATCAACCGCTGCGAATGTGAGAAAACTTCTCAGGGATAGTGAAATCATCGCCGATCATGAAAATTGTGGCAGGGTGCAGGATCCATATTCCTTCAGATGTATACCTCAGGTACACGGCGCGGTTAAGGATGCTGTTAGCTATTCGAGGGAAGTTGTCGCTCGAGAGATTGGAAGTTGCACCGATAATCCTCTTCTCTTCGCGAAGGATGATGAAATTTTATCCGGTGGTAATTTCCACGGTGAACCTCTGGCCTTCGCGATGGATATGCTGGCAATCGCGGCGGCTGAGCTCGGAAGTATTTCTGAGAGGAGGGTGGCTGTTCTTACGACGCCCATCGAGGGTGAAATACCTACGAAGAGTCTGGTGCCGAATCCAGGTCTGAGTTCGGGGCTCATGACGCCGCATGTGACGATGAGTGCCTTGGTCTCCGAGAACAAGGTGTTAGCGCATCCGTCATCCGTCGACTCGATTCCGACATTTGGCGGGCAGGAGGATCATGTCAGTATGGGGACGATAGGTGCTAGGAAGGCCCTGCAGATTATCGAGAACGTGGAACAGATTCTAGCTATCGAACTCTTCGCTGCATGTCAGGCGATCGATCTACAATGTAAACATGGAAGACCGGGTAAAGGAACGGCTGCGGTATTCGACCTTGTGAGGAAGGATATCGCAAAGATCGATGAGGATCGTGAGTATAGATTGGATATCAATCGTTCCATTGAGCTCGTCAGGAACGGAGAAGTTGTCGCCGCTGCGGAATCAGCATGTGGTGATATTGAAATCTAGTGAGAAGAGGATGGGTCCTAAGATTCTTCGTCATCCTCGAAGAGTACCGGACCAATCTCCACCTGTTTTAACTTAGGTAAAATGTTTTGGCTTGGAGTCTCAAAATAGGCCTTGTACTGTATATAGCGACCGGGGAGTATGTTTTTCAATGAAAGTGATGGAATCTGGCTGGTATTGTTCAACTCCTCTGAAAAATAACTGGAAGTCTTTCCATCAGGGCCTATAAATTTCTTTCCAGCGATGCTCTCATCGTTGCCGGTTCGAACCTGGAATTTTAACTGTGCCGTTCCACGTCTGTAATGTGCGGCGATCTCTTCCGGGGTTAGGGCGCGATCGTAGACTGAGACCTCATCGATAACTCCAGTAAAGTTTTGGTTGTCGGATACCGAATCATTCCGCTTTCCTATGATCAGGAAGCTGCTGTCACATTCTGTATCGCTTACGGTATTTGATGCAAAGACCTTTCCTCCATCGCCATACAGGTAATGCTTGTTGCCCTTTCTTACGGAAACGAGCTGATGCCATTCCCCATCCGCCAAAGGTATAAAAATTCCATAGGGAGTACTGGTTTCCTTAATGCCGCCACCCCATCTATTTGGTTTGGTTGCATCTCTTCCCAGCCAAAAGCATTTCGAGGAAGATTTATCCATCAGTCTTTCATGGCTTCTTATATGTCCATCATCCTTGAACCAGATCTCTACTGAAAAATCTTTGAATGTCGTATTAATCGGCGTCGTTATTTTATCATCACCATCAAAAATCAGTGCTGTGTTAAACTTCCCCTCCGTGGACTTGCTGTTGGGATCACCCGTGAGCAAAGTTCCATGATTTCCATTTTCTGAAGAATCTTGTATCTTTCCTTTGTCCTGGGCATTCTCTCCTATATCGTTCATGTGCATCAGTAGAATATTTCCAAACATATCGGTG
>CAYWIG010000204.1:2801-4533 GCA_964458295.1 uncultured Myxococcales bacterium | reverse complement strand
TCTTGAATTATAACTCATCGAATTCATGACTGCTCAAGTCGATTAGGCGTTCCTCTTCAATATCTTGGGGTAATATGTCTTCGTCTCTTAATGGGAAGACTACGATTTCATCTTGACTCGAGTAGGAGTATTTCACTGCGTTATTCAGAGGGGTGGATTTAATAATGCGATTTTTCTCCCCAAGAAGCATTTCATAGGCCCTTATAAGTACTGAGTCGCGGCGATTTCTGACATCGTCAGACGATAACCTCGCATAGACATCGGGAACTGTACCTGTACCTTCAAGCCATCTTCCGAAATTCGAGTAGCCTCTCGTGGTAGAGAATCTAGCTTCTGTAAGACCACTAGGCATTCTCATGCGCATCGGATAGCCTGTTCCACCTCCAGATGCTTCACCCATCATAATGGAGAGACCATTAGAGGCTATGCTGTCTACAAAGGTATCACATGCTGAAAAGCATCTTGGACTCATGAGTGTAATAACTTTACCTCTATATCTCAGATGTTCTGCTACGGGCTCTATTACGACATCTTTTGGTAAGGCGAATAAAAAATCTGTTAGGGGATCCGCTTCATACTGGGCGTAGAAATGGGGCCTAGCGTATAGCAGCTGTGATGATAATTTTGGTGAAGCTTGATAGCGCACGACCGGTTCATCGATCAAGTAGCTAATTACGGCATCTCCGACATAGCCAGATCCGCCGCCATTATCCCTTACGTCGATGATAAGGGCATCCGTATTCAACATCTTTTCGATCTGCGATCTGATGTATGGAATGTAGTTGTCCACCTGGCTCCACATAGCATCCAATCTAAGGTATCCTATGTTGCCAGGTAGGATCTTTGCTTCTACATCGTCTCTTAACTGATATTCATAAGGTATATGTGTCGGATCTTCGCTGTAGTCGTAAACGACCCATGGCACCTCAACATTTTGGGTTTTTGTACCATTAGCAATTGTCAAAGTTGTACTTGTGAGAGGTGGATCGAGAAAAGCAGGCCAGTTATGCAGGGAGCGTATAGTGTAAAAACGACGCGACCCCTCCGTTGACATCGACGTATATTGTTGACGGTCTTTTATAATCTCTTCGATAGGAACGCCATTTATCGCTATAACCTGGTCGCCTGGTGAAATTGTAGGAGATTTCAAGAAGGCCGATTCCTTGATTGAATATATGACGATCTTATCGCCTTCTATCTCTTTAAATCTGAAGGGGAGGAGATATGTGCTGTTAAGATCATTTTGCAGCCATGCATTTACGTGGCCATCAAGAACGCCGGCTGTCATTTTCCGAATGATCGCGTAATACTCCTTAACGGTCGTAGCGGATTGCATCTCCGTGCGAGCCTCTTCATAGAGGGCGTCCCAATCGACTCCATCCATCTCTTTTTTTAGATCCCAGTAGCAGTAGATATCGCCGCCCATTTCATAGAGATAGTCGAGGTCATTTAAGAAAGTTTCGGTTGAGTAGTTGTCGGCGTGGGTTGTTGATGTGAAGAGAATTACTATGACAAGTAGCAGCGTGGAAAAGATCTTGTGCATTTGAACCTCCGAATGATCATCAGTTAACAGATCGAACTCTTATCGGTGGATCGGTGGGTTTGTTGCGCGATTTTTAGGAAAATCAGTCAACGAGGATAACACTATAACTATATGATATATATAAGTATAAAACCCGGGTCAATGCTGACCCGGGTTTGTGAATATCTACCTCACAGTGTTCTACTTGCG
>CAYWIG010000204.1:0-2788 GCA_964458295.1 uncultured Myxococcales bacterium | reverse complement strand
AGCTATACCGATCAGTTTATCTCCGGTAAACTGTGTCCAGGCGCGACCACCCGCTAAGTCCGGAACATTTACTATTCTTTGGGCACCGGTCTTCTTATTTCGGCATATTACGGTTACGCCATCCGCCTCATCTCCACCTACACGGTCCTTATAGGCAATTCCCCATACCTTCTCGCTGGGATAGTTACACTTGGCATAGACGCGAGCGCGATCTCCAAAATCGGAGTTAGGGATGGTGAACTCACCCTGCTGTTTCGAGTAGCAAATGGCCGAAGCGGCATCCATGGAATCCTTTCCACCTTCGTCAGCATATACGACTCCGACAAATGTAGCAGGTGGCATGCATGTCTTTACAATTGCCAGCTTGCTTCCCTGCATGTCCTTATTGAACATGGTCTCTCCGGCCGTGGCGATTTGTGGCAACAGCATCGTCATTCCGATAGCGATCGATAGAGCGATTACGAGTTTCTTCATTGATTCCTCCCATCTGATTTGAGGTAGCCTCAAAAGGGGCCACCGAATGATGGGCGCTATTATATTTTTGAAGAGGGAAGAGGTCAAGATGTAGATAAAGGTGTGATAAGTGGCGAGAAAGCGGCCGAATAAGAGGAATTTCTTAATGCTGGATCACATCTGTGGCGGGTAAGAGGGGTATGTCAGGATTTAGAGCTGTTCCAACCAATCCCTTCTCATGGTGGGGGGCATCTTGCTTATATGGGCCTCTTTTCTACGCAATCTGGAGGCCTTTCTGTATTGGAGATTCATGTAGGAGAATTTGAAAAAGTTTCGTAAATTTGCCGGCAGGCGTCGAAATATATTGCGTGCGTTGTAGAAACGATAAGTGCTCCAGAGTCCGCCGGCTACGAGTTCCTCTGGAGTTAGATTCTTTAATCTAAAAGTAGGGTGATGGTTATTGTATCTGTCCCAGTCATAATGGAGAATCCGTCCCTCGCTTTCGAGGCGGTCGAAGAGTGCTGATCCGGGATATGGGGTGAGGGATGGAAAATTCCCAAGGCTGACGTTGTTCTTCAGAAGGAATTCGACGGTCTTTTCAAAACTGTATTTATCGTCGTGATCGAATCCGAATATAATGGATGTGTTTACGATGAGACCATGATCGCGAAGAATTTTTATTTTTTTCGATATCTCCTTGAGGTTAGAAGTACCTAGCTTTCCGGGTGTATTCACTTTCGTAACCGATTCGATGCCGACGAAGAAGCCCACACAGCCAGATTTTTTCGCAAGCTTAAGAAGTTTTAAATCCTTTGTAGCTAGCTCCAGCGAAGCCTGGCCCACCCATATTTTTTTAAGTGGTATCATCCTTTTAAAAAGCTTGTAGGCATACTTGTGGTTGCCCATGATGTTGTCATCGATGATAAATATGAACTTCTGTTTAAGACCGGATATCTCCTCAATGACGTTTTCAATCGGCCTCGTTCGATAGTAGTTTCCAAATAGATTGGTCACTGAACAGAAATCACAATTATGAGGACAGCCCCTCGAAGTCTGAATGATAGCATGCGAAAGCGTCGTCTTCTTTCTGTAGAGAAGATCATGGCGGAAGGGTGGGACTTCCTTCATGTCGACGAGTTCGTCGGTTTTGTATGTTCTCTTAAGTTCGCCCCTCTCGAAATCCAGAAGGATCTGCTTCCAGAGCAGGTCGGCCTCGCCGATCACCGTGGAATCGAAATGGCCGTAGGTATCATCCGGCCTCACAGTAGCATGGATGCCGCCTATGATCGTCGGAATGCCTCGATCTCTGTAGTATTTTGAAATCTCTATCGCCCTGTTCACCTGACAGGTCATCGCCGAGAAGCCGACGAGGTCGACGTCGTCGTGATAGATATTCTCCATATTCTGCTCATTCACGAGGATGACGTCATATGAGGGTGGGGTATAGGCGGCGAGGATGCCGAGTGCGGCGCAAGGGGTCGTTTTGCCTCCATGTCCCTTGGGATAATGCTCAGCTGCTGAAATTAAGAGAATTCTCTTCCTTTTTTGCATGTCGCGTTCCTACACTATTGCCATATGTAGGTCACGGAACAAATATATTATTATTAGATTCGTACGATGGAGGGTATGAACCACGTTCCACGAAGCAAATATCGGCTTTCTGAGACGGAGCAAATTTAACTATGCCTTTTTTTATGACGATTCTTACATTGCTCCGTGGATGATAGCCCAGAATTGCTTCGTGGAGTTTGGTTTATATTTGCGACTCCAACCCTTCGACTTCTAGCTATCGCTACTCGCTCAGGGCAAGCAGGAGGCCGGCTCGCGGTAGCCACTCGCCGGCACTTCATCATTATGCAAGATCTGTATGAAGGTCGTCGAACAGGAATTCGATCCGAGGGAGGTTGAAAAAAGAAAAGCTTCGCCTTGCGGAACTTCAAGTTTTCCAAGGGTGTTCTGTAAAATAGTGTTTTAATTGCTTTTTTAGGTAAGTCTTGCCGGAACCTGATTTTAGAAATTTCTCTCTGTTGATGGCATCTATTTTGTTAATGTAGTACTCAGAATAAATAAGGGTAAATGGTCTGCGGTTTTTTGTAGATTGATTGCATCCTCTGTTATGCTCATTTAAACGTTCATCGAGATTTGCTGTAAATCCAGTGTAAAGACGCTCATCCTTCAAGCTATGAAGAACATAAACATAATACATAACATTATGGTTAGTCGGGCGGCCCGTAAAGTCAATCCCGTAAAATCTGTTGTCACGGATTACGGGATTGACCACGGGCCTGCCACATAACGTTTACTTCGTAAACCACGTGGCGCCTATTTAGGGCTG
>CAYWIG010000203.1:0-4544 GCA_964458295.1 uncultured Myxococcales bacterium | reverse complement strand
GGTCATCCGTCGATGAAGGATCTGCAATCGCTTTCGATACACGGTCCTGTAAAGCTTCCCGACGCAATGCTGTCTGGACAGGTCGTAATCAACAATCCTACTGGTGTTATAGTTGATTTAACCGCACCCGCGATGATGGTCATATTGCCACAGTTTCAGGGTCATCTAAATTTAGCGAATGTCGCGCTTAAAGTTACACCTACGGGTGGTGTGGTGATGAATCCCCTTACGGCAGTTGGACCCAAAGGTCCGGTTGTTCTTTAACCACATTCCACGAAGTAATTTTGGGTCATCATCCAAGGAATCCTATATTGTGCGGAGTAATTTGATTATTGCTGCAACATTAAAGCATTAGTAATTTGCTCCGTCTCTGAGAGGTGATATTTGCTTTGTGGAATGTGGTTTTAGAAGGGTTTACCTTTAACGGTATCTTCGAGTTCCCTTACGAAATCCCTTTCGGTGGTGAACTCATCCGGTTTGATATCGCCTCTGCCGATTATCAAGTAGACGCTAGGTTTTTGGACGTTGCCGATTATTACTAGTTCATCTAGTTCCTGAACATCCTTCGGTTTTCTATCCTTCGCGACGCCATCTACAGTTCCTATACCCATAATGCCCCTCGCTTTCTCTCTGTTAAGAGCACCATAGTTATCGAGCGATCGCAAGGAAAGTTGCTCGCTTTTTTCTATTGTTTGGGAGCTTGTTCTGGATTTACATCCTTTGGCATTATATTCTGATCAATGCTCCAAGTGTTTGTATCGACTTGCTTTTTCATCCACATAGGAGCTGGATCGGTAACGCCAAAGCCTGGCATCTGATGGAAGTTGATTGGATTCCCACCCATGAAACAGGGGCCGGATCCTCCGCCGCACATGGGTGGTTTGACTTGAGGTCCTCCACCGGGTCCCGGTGCAGGGGTTCCAAGTGGATGTATGATGCCTTGCATGCAAGGTAAGCCCAAGCCGGACGTTGGGGGTGGATATCCCATGGGAATATCGGATATAAATGAACCGTCTGATTCTTGACCTTCGGTCCCAATTGGGCCGCCGATCGGATTATAACAATCCGTTAGGGGATCGTCGCAGATATCTTTTATCTTGGCTTTGCTCTTCTTGCTGCACTTTTGATACGACATTCCGCCGATGCGAATTTCAGGTGCGGTGCAGGATCCGGAACATGAGCTGTTTGGTGCACATTTTTTTACGCCGTAACCGTGATGTCCTTCGTGTATGCCCTTGGCATGTAGATACGCGTGCTGCCATTCGTGTCCAAGGACGCTTCCGCCAGTTTTTCCACCACAGCCGTAGTCGACACAGTGACCATCAACATAGATCTTTATCGAGCCGTTGTCAGGGTTATATACTGTGATACCTGCTGCGATGGCGCCACCGCCAGGACAGTCGAGACAACCGACGCCACCTTCTATGACATTACCATTCGAATCCGTGACGTCAAAGGTCCCGTCTCCATTTCCACTGACTGTCAAACCATCGACCTCTGTTGCATTGTCGACCGCATTGTCTGCCGTTTCTTTGGCCTTGTCATCAGACTCGGTGCCTGTGCTTTTATCAAGTTTATCGGAATTCGAATTGCCTTTAGCCTTTCCATCTGTCTTGGCTTTGTCCGTTGCAGCTTTATCCAAATCTGAGTCCCCAGGTCCTTGACCTGCGCTTGCCGGACATCCAACATCCGCTCTATATGTTGCGACTTTATAATCGCCAGCGGCGATCGCTTCTATTTTACCTCCACCTATTACATCGCCACCTGGGGCGGGCTCGGATTCAGGTGGTATGGGTGCGTTCAACACTCCTCCCGGAGGTGGGTTGTATCTGCACAGATTCGATGTGTCGGGACCATCCTTTCCAAAATAGCATGTCATATTGCCAGCTCCGCCGGCGGCACTTGCAGCTGTAGGACAATAACCGAGAAGATCGTTGGATCCTATTGCGGCCGTGGCACTAAATAGCTGACCACCGAGTCCAAGCGATTCGGCATCGGTGATATTGTCAACGAAACCTGCCCAAGGAATTTTTCCGACTGATATTTTATCTGGGGCGGCTCCGCAGAGTTTGTTCATGAGCGCCTTTATCTGAATACCAAATGGAGTGATGAAGGATGGATCGAAGTCGGTACCCGGCGTAAAGGTGACCTCTCCCTTTTCGTTGATATCGTATTCGGCATCCGGCGTTTCGAATTCCATCGCTATCATTGTATCATCGAAATCGCGATGGAGAAATACTCCAAGCTGTCTCCATAATGAGTTGTCTTTGTAGGCATTCTTGATGACACCCTTGTATTCGTTAAACCAGATATACATGTTGGACCAGCGATATTTTCCCTCGTCATAGATATTCAAAAAGAGTGGGGCGAGGAGTTCTGCAAACTCATTTCCAATCTTATTCTTGAGGCCGCTCGCCCCTATCTTTGACATCGTTTCGTTGAACGCGTCGAACGCCGCATTGTCGATATCCCAGAGCTGTTCTGAGTTTACTATTGTTAACTGTCTCAAGAAGCGATATTGCGCGTCGGTGGCGTAAACATAATTCCTTGGGATTGCTGCATCCGTAAAATTTGAAAACATCATGTCTTTGACGATGCATTCCTTCGATTCAGGGTATTTTTCGAATCCGACGCGCCTTGTGCATAGCGAGTATCCAATCATGCGTCGAAATTTAATAGCGAAATCGAGAGCTGCGAGTTTTAAGAGAGAATCTTGAACTATGGTTTTGTTGGTAGTGGCATCCTTCCATAGCTCGTTGTCAACTGCGTCGATGCCATCTTCCATATCATCGAGTTTGTTCTTCGCAGTGTCGAGGCTTATCTTGAGTTTTTTATCCTCTGAAAATGAAAAGAATGGGATTTTCAACTTCTGAAGATTTTTTATTGGTGAAAACGTTGTAAGTTTTTTGTCGGCGTTTACCTTTTCGACGATCTTCTTATTTAACGTAGCGTTATATTTAAGTTGCATCGAAAAGACCTTCATTATCTGGGCCGTGGCGGCTTGATCGAGTTTACGCATCTTTTCCAACTTGCTCGTAAAGCCGGAGAGTTTAATCTCAGGCTTCTGTAGTGCCCTGGGACTGACCTTGGATGAAATCGATGATCTTTGCGCTGAAGAGATCTTTGAAAGAAAGAGGGCCGAAGTGATTGAAAGGACGATCAGAATAGCGATTAAAGGTATTTTGACCATCCATGACTCTTTGTACCTTTTTACTATCTTCATATATACCTCCGCACGAACCACTATAATATGCATAAAATGGGCCACGGGGTAAGAAGGGTAATTAGTCGGATTTATTGGTGGTTTCTTGTTCTTATTGGACGGAAATTCTCATATTCAGGGAAGATGTTCGATAATTGACACTTGATTACATACAGATTCCCATATCCTCGAACAGATCATCGTCAAAACTGGACATCTCCATCGATCTTTCGAAGTGGAACTGCTTTGCGGGTGCCTCCTTGAGATGTTGTGAGATGTTCCCAATGACATGCCCCATACCACAAAGGCATACGATTCTATTTGATGGATCGGATGTGATTTTATCGATGGATCGGGCCATAGTGATATTTCTCTTTCTCATAGCGCGATCGCCTTCAATCTCGGTGTCGGTAGAAGGTCCGTGATCATCCATGTCGAGGCCGACTATCCTCAAACCAGCAGCCTTGGCTGCTTCCACGATCTGAAAATATTCGCCATCGTCCGTATAGCCTTCCCAATGTTCTTCGAGGTAGGCTTTGATCTCATCAGCCCCTTCACCGGTTTCAAAATATTTATCGAGCATCGGCTGCATGCTTGCGGGAATCATTTCAAGTCCAAGATGTGTAAAGCCCTTCTTGCGAAACTCCTTTAGCTTTGCTGCCAACATCCTCTTGGACTCTACGTCGGGATGGTGCTCTCCGATGATTACCACCCTGTCATCATCCTCTATTCTCTCGATGAATTTGCCTTCGGTATCGGCGACCTCTTGACCCTTGAAGGATTTTGGCACTTCATCCTCTTCATTTGCATATCGAAGGTTGAATCTCTTTAACACACCCTTGAATGCCTTGGATTTATCACACGCATGGTCGAGCATGAAGTCATCGTCCAGCTCGTGTATGAATCCATCACCGTTCTTGTCGAGGAGTTTTAACGCATCTTTGCGCGACAGATCGTTATCGCTTAGCAGTTCCTGCCAATCCGATTCGTCCAATGGCGATTCCTTGAGATATTCCTCTATCGTCGACCAATCTTTGGCAGTCGCTGGTTTTCCATTTATCGTATAGTCGCTCATATTTTGTATCCACCCGGCCGCGATCGCACTTCATCGTTTAGCGGCATTTTTCCTTATGTAGATATTATCGGATGGTTGAAGGGTATAAGTTGCTCTGAAGCCCATTTAGTTTAGATGGCTGGATTAGATATAATATAATAATGTCATACAGATAGGTTAATCTGCGAGAATATAACACTTTGATGCGCCAATTTAAGCCATTTGGGGATGTTTCGGAATAAATATGCTATATATGCGGGAAATGGGGGTGGGTATGAAGAGGTGTGG
>CAYWIG010000202.1:0-4555 GCA_964458295.1 uncultured Myxococcales bacterium | reverse complement strand
GATGAGCTTACATATAGCACGAATCTCGATGGGGTCTTTGCGGGAGGCGATATAGTTACCGGTGCAGCTACCGTGGTGAAAGCGTTTGCCGCCGGTAAGGATGCGGCCGAATCGATCGATCGTTATCTCCGTGGCGTCGATCCACGGGAAGGGCGCGAGAAAAAATCGAACGTCGTGGAGAGAAATCTCAAAGGATTCGATAAGCTCGATAGGGTGAGCGAGCGATCAGTCGATAACGAAGATCGTAAATCCAATTTCAAGGAGGTCGTTTTGACCATGAGCGAGGATGAAGCGAAACGAGAGTCGGAGAGATGTCTTGGGTGTGGACACTATTCTGATTGCATGCCTGGCTCCTCGATCATTTCAAAACGCTCAATAGTCTCTTGCGGTGCTAAATCTGAGGATAAGGGCGTTCTCGTTGTTGTCGAGGTAGAGAAAGAACTCGCAACGAAAGTGGCGGGTATCCGCATTCAAGATGAGAGTGTATCCCGACCGGTGGCTACTGTTGTGCCAGGTGATACTGATGACGTAGTCGTCTGCCGATGCGAACGCATAACGCTCGGTCAGATACGCGATCTTATCCGCGCAGGCGTCAGGGATATGAATCAACTAAAGGGAATTCTCAAAGCAGGTATGGGTGCATGTGGTGGTAAAACTTGTGGACCCCTTATCGAATCGATCTTCAGGCGTGAGGGTGTGTCGAAGGGTGATGTGGCATGCTTTACTGAGAGGCCGCTTGTGGCGGAGGTACCTATGGGTAAGTTTGCGGGTATTAAATAGTTTTTTAAACGAGGGATACCAGATGCAAGATACCAGATGCCAGCAACGTCTAGTTGTTTTCTGGGATCCGGGATCTGGCATCAGGGATCAGAATTGAATAATATGACTTATGACCTCATAATCATTGGTGCAGGTTCTATAGGTCTTCCCGCTGCACTAGCAGCTGGTAGGAAGGGTTTGAAGACTCTCGTTCTTGATGGCCAGGCCTCGCCAGGTCAGGGTGATGCGAAGACGGCTATCGGTGGAATTAGGGCGACTCATTCTCATCCGGGAAAGATCGAGATCAGCCTTCGTTCGATAAATATCTTTTCCAAATGGAAGGATATGGAGGGCGACAACATCGGTTGGCGCATGGGCGGCTACCTCTTTCCTGTATTCACGGAGAATGACGAGAGGACGCTCAAGGGTTTGCTCGAGATTCAAAAATCGTTCGGGCTCGATATCGACTGGATCGACGTGAGCGAAATTCAAAAGCTCGTTCCAGGTATTCGTAAAAGTGGTTTAAGGGGTGGAACATTTTCCCCGAAGGATGGAAGTGCATCGCCGCTTCTCTCCGCTAGCGCGTTTTACTTCAAAGCTAAGGAAGTAGGAGTGGAGTTCAAATTCAATGAGACGGTTATCGATACGAAGGTGTCGGGTGGGCGCGTAGTATCAGTTATTACAGAGAAAGGTGAATACGCGTGCGCGAATGTTTTGAATGCAGCTGGTGCCGCCGCGGCTAAAGTAGGAAAACAGGTTGGAATTGATTTTCCAGTCTATCCAGATTCACATGAGGCCGGTATCACCGAACCAGTCGAGCGCATGTTCGATCCTATGATCGTCGATATTCGGCCGACTCCGGGAGGAAAGAACTGTTACTTCTATCAGAATACTGAAAACCGTTTTGAATTCTGTCTCACGCCGGATCCGATCTATCCAGGTACGAATCGTGATTCCACTTCGAGCTTCCTGCCGCTGGTCACCGAGAAGATCGTGGATCTCTTGCCGAAGATGAAGAATATCCGCGTCCGAAGGATTTGGCGTGGGTGTTACCCGATGACTCCGGATGGCAGTCCAATCGTGGGTAGTAGCAAGGAGATTCAGGGATATCATTACGCCGTCGGCATGTGCGGTCAGGGTTTCATGCTTGGACCAGGCCTCGCTGACGATCTCGTCGCGCTGATTACGGGCGAGGATCCCATTACCCCCAAAGAACACCTCGAACTTTTCTCCTTCGATCGTGACTTCTCTTCCGAGGAAAAGTTGAAATAGAATTCAGGCTACTACGTCTAATAATCTAGGGGACGTTTCCTACCAGTTCAGTTAATTGATAATATTGAATAATTAGGGGGGCCTACATCCTTCTTTAAAGTCCTCGAGTCGTGCCTTTACGAGAATTCATTTCATGTGCCACTAATTAATGTGTAATATCAAGGGTTTAGATGTATAAGAAACGTCCCCTAGGTTTTGCTCGACCGAGATTTTTCATCGGAGGAAAATCTGAAATAACCTATATTATCAAACAGTTGGAGTTGTACACTTCTCTGGCGGGTTTTTCGATTTTCTTAGCAATTTTTTCCCAAAAATGACGATAAGAATAGTAAGGGGACGTCGGCACATCTTGCGGGGAGAATTCCATGGTAGATTCCAGTAGAGTGACCAAATACGAGCCGAGATGTATCCTGGCCCAAGAGGATTGCACTACGGTCGAAAAGCACGCAGTCGCATACGACTTCGTACATGCAGCCTTTATAAATCCAGAGAAAAAAGGATTTGATGGCAAGCTGACTCCAGAGGAGAAGGAAGCTGTCATTCAGAAGTTTGGAGAGATAGCCTCGGATGTTAAAGGATATCTTTCCAGGGTGAACGGGATGTTTTTTCGAGGCCATTCATCAGCGCTTGGGTGCGCAAGGGAAGATGTCGAGTATCAACCGACGAAGAGCAAGAGTCTCGGAAGAGGTGAATTCGTCGGTGGATCACACGGCTGTGGCAAATTCTATAGTGACCCGCTAATCAGCAGTGGCGTCCTAGTTGAAATGATAGGAAATCCGAATGAGTGGATCATCATGTTGGAAGGGGCGGAAGCTGGGGGAAGTGTAGACGAACATTTTCCTGAGGTTGCATTCTTCAAATCTGTAGCGAAGGCGCTTGGAACTAAGATAGAGGACCCAATTATCACTTTATGGGATAAGCGGACGCTCGATAAGCTCCCTCAAAAACTCGGTATAAAATTTGAGGATTTTGTTGCTGCCCATGCATTTCATAGTGTTATGATGTTGAACGTACAATATGGCGTTAGGCCATTTGCGCGAGCAGTGGATATGGGAATGAAGCTAATCGATACCGAGTTTAAGGAGTATGGAATTTCTCTCGACCTTGATGGGGTAAGAAAGCGTTTGGAAGCGGACATGATCATTCCTGACGGCGCTGATATCGATACCGTTTATCAGGCTCGCTACGATAAAGCTATGGAGCTCTTCGATAGAGTGGCTGATCTCTCAAATGAATTATGTCGAGAAAGGACGTTGTCGCTCCTCAAAGGTAATACTCCTGCCAATGCAATCTTCATCATAGGAAGTGGACATCTAGCGATATCCGATATCTATAAATAGTCTTCAATCGAATTAAAAGAGAGTAAAACAAAAACTACCTGGTAGTTTTTGTTTTATGTGCTGGTTTGTCCACCAAACATCTGAACCGCCGGCAGAAATGGAATTTCGAATTCTGAATCAACATAAGGCACATAGAGATGTAGTGGTCCGAAATCGTCCGGTGAGCCTACGATTTCGCCATCATGAAATCCGTCGTGTATGTTCCAGCCTGTCATTTCAATCTCTTGATCTGATTTATCGAAGAGCCTTGCATCATTGTTCGCGGGTTTGAGTATGAATGTTTTGCCTCTTTCAACTAGCATTATTAATGATTCTGAACGACCCACTGTAAGTGTATATTACCAACCTCTTCGAAAGGGGGCTATCGTTGTGATGAGATCCGTATGTTGGTGTGGGGCGTGATCTCGGGCCTTTCGAAATATTGCGGTTTGGAATAGATCAAATATTCTTCTATCGCTGACCATAAAAAATGCAGACCGCATTTGGCTTTCCTCAGCCTCAATCAGCTCTCCATGGGTAAATAGATAGTCAGCGGCTGCTTCGACATATACACGAACTTCTTCTTCATTGCGCTCACGGATTCTTGCCGGATCCCTTGTCCCTTTAGGTAGTCCAGGGGTGTAGGAAAACAATGTGCGTTGGAAAGAATTTTCTCCGATGGCAGTTGCCAAAAAGCCTCCGATGAATTCATACGCGGACTTCCTTTTAGGATGTCCTTGAGCTATGACGGCTACGTGATCAGGATTGATCGAGAGATCCATCGCGTCAAAGGGAAGTGTCTCCGCTCCGCCATCTGGAGTTTCGATGGAAAAAGTTTCGCTTCCGGCTATTGGCAGGGCAACAATATAACTCCTTGGAGCTCCATCTATAGTATAATCTAAGAATCCACGTACCGTCGGAGCTAGGCAAACTCCCAGATTCAGAGATCCGATATGTTGTGTGAATACAGGTGCTCTAAAATTAACTGCGAGCTGTTGCGCCGCTAGATTACCTGGAACCTTCAGCATCCCTTCCTCCTTCTAATTTATGATCTAAAGGATATTGTTTGCGTATGACTTATCGTTGGGAGGCGACAAAAGTTACTGGTAAAAGGATTTATCCGTATACTGGAGTATACAGGGTCTGGATGCGGTGAATTCAAGTTTCTAGCGCACCACCTGGAGGAAATCATTGAAAACTTCTTG
>CAYWIG010000201.1:0-4592 GCA_964458295.1 uncultured Myxococcales bacterium | reverse complement strand
AAGAAGTTTTCAATGATTTCCTCCAGGTGGTGCGCTAGAAACTTGAATTCACCATAAACTCTATATGTATACCGCAGTATACTCTTATTTCTCGCAACAGCACCTTATACCAACTTCCTGTCGATAATTAATTAGCCGCAATATTTAAAGAACGACGGGAGGTAGATATGTCATACACCGACTATCTTAAAGAAACACGCATACCACACGACTGGTGCCGTGAGATAGATGAGCGCTGCAAAACGATAGACGCTGCGCTAGTTGATCAAAGTTGGCCGCTGGATGCAGCGCGCATATGCAGAATTGCCGGAGATCACCCCAAGATTGCTGATCTATGTCAAAAGAGAGAGCCCTGCTTTAAGACATCCCTTCTTTGCCAAACCACTGGCGGTCCGATTCTAGCACCAGACACCATACCTGAGCGGGGGGGGCTTAGTGAAATGGGTATCTATACTGACCTAGTGTCCTTTCACGAAATATCCGACACGCTGATCGACGATTATTTAACAGCGCCCGAATCGGATGACGATACCCTGAACTTTCTGTATTATGCTTCGGGTCACCATATGGCCCCGTTGGAATTAGGTCTTCAAGCTCTGGAAAAAACCGATTACTGCAAGGTGCGCTTCACATACACAGAAATCGATGCAGATTATTTTAAAGTAATACACAGGGAGCTTTCGCTGCTTGAAGGCCAGGGAACAATTAGCAACTTAAAACAAAGACGCGGCGCCCAAACCGAAACCCATTCAGAATTAATAATAGACTTTCAATACCTCACCTCTTCAGGTGAATTAAAGGATTTCGAACTGCTCTTCGTGCTGGGGAAAAAGGGGGATTTCACAGAACAGCTCGATCTATGCTCCGAATACGGCTCATGCGATAAATACCCACCTTATTTTAGACAGACGGATTACGACAGGGCCGACGTGATTTTGAATTTTGATCCTGAAGATGGGGACTATGCTATGAGGCAACTTAGCGAAGCCGCTGGGCGAAGCCACGATGGTGGCAGTGGAAAGATATTCATAATGGATAATGTCAGCGTATACAAGGATTGGGCCCACGAGAATGGAACTGACCTGACCACCGATTTTTCACAGCATTACGGCTGCTCTGGGAATAGAAGTGACACGCCGAGGGAGCTTGGCGAAAGCGCAGTAATGTTCCGACTCAAATAGAAAGTATTTCTCCAAAAACAGCCCAACTGCTTGATATTAATAACCTATTATTTATCGAGACGACCGCAACTTCCACCCCCTGCCTGCCGATAATTATTACATGGGGCAGTTTATCGACAGGGGGTAGCCATGCCCGTAGATGGACCAAATCCAGATGCCAAGCCAGGCGAAGCCACAGGTCATGATTGGTGTAAACCGATCGATAGGCGCTGCGATAAAGTAGCAGCATTGATAGCAGATCACACTGGACTTACACCTGTGGGAGCATGCGATCATTATGAGGTAAAAGAAATTCAAGATCTCTGCGTTGCCCACCTATCGTGTGAAGTAACGAGCTATACATGCGGTGTTGAAAAACCCTTCTTAACACCTGATACCGCAATTGATCTGGAAAAGCTCGGTGAATCCGGTCAATATCATGATGTTCCAGCATTCTTTGAAATTGCCGATACTGTAATCTACCATTACATGTCCAATCAAACTCCAGAGGACGGCCCGGTGGAGATACTCTATTTCGCGAGCGGCAACCACATCGCCCCACTTGAACTTGGCGCTCAGATACTTAACAAAACCGAACACAAGAGGGTAAACTTTACATACACTGAGATCGATCAGGAATATTACAAGGAAATATACACCGAGCTCAGCATGCTCGAACAACAGGGAAAGATATTGGATCTAAAGCAGAGGAAGGGCGCCTCCACCGACACTCACAGCGAATCGATTGTTGAATTCAAAATGAGAACCAAAACTGGCGAACTAAAAACGATGCAAATAACATTTGTATTAGGAAAAGTTGTCGGTGAAAAATATCCACCCTATTTTCGCCCGTCGGATTATGAGAAAGCTGATATCGTCATCGGCTTCGATGCCGAGAGCGTCGATGACACGGTGGGATTTTTGAGAGAGGCTCGCACCTACTCAAAAGGTTCTGATAAGGGAAAGATATTCATAATGGAGAATCGTGATGAATACATACAGTGGGCTAAGGGCAACAGTTCCGAGATGACCGATAATTTTTCTCAACATTTTGGATGTGAAACAATAAAAAAGGACGAAGGCTTAAACCTCCGTCCCATAGTATTCAATCTGAAATAAACTAGATTATTTTCCCATAACGCTGGGCGGAGTGGGGCAAGATTTTGGTTCTTTGCAAACCTGTTCTCTCACCTTCGGTGTAAACTCCTCACCACCGAACATCTTGATAAAGAAGCTTTGAGCTTTCGCTGGATCGACCTTCTTGTGTGGTTTCATACTGAAACCTTCCGTACCATAGGTAGCATAAAACTGCTTAAACTCAGCCTTACTTAAGTTGACAAAAAACTCACCCTTTTCCGTAAGAAGCGCTGCCGGATATCTATTTGGGCTGCTGCAATGAAGCTCAAGGATTCCATCCCCATATCTCTTCCTACCCCTCGTTGCTAAGAAGCTACAATACGTGCCATCCTTTGGAGGAGGACATCTCTCATCTACCTTCGTCGCCGCCTTCAAAAAAGGATAATTCTCATAGATGCTGAATTTCACACATACGATTGGATCCACTGCCATGATTGCTCCTCCTAAAATTGTTACCTATGTTTCGTCATCTTCAAAGAAAAGTTGTGTGGTTTTTTGGCTTATTTACCCAAATTCTTGAGCTTACACACCAACACTAACTTGTTGATTTATTTAATATTTATACGAGATACCTTCATCCCAAAACAGGCGATCGAGGCTTTAACGAGATCAACGACGACAAATGGATAGAGACCCATCACAAGGGTTATCTGCCAGGTGGATCCGGTGACGAGTTTTAATTGGAGGAGGCCTGGAATATATATCGCGAGAGCTGCGGCAATATAAATTGTAAATGCGTTCATCCAGCCGGAAGATCTCCTATAGAGAAAACCGACGATCCCTGCTGCAATAAAAAATCCCCAGAGATAGCCGCCAGTTGCACCGAAGATATATTGAAAGCCGGAACCCTGTGCGAAGAACGGCGCACCGATCAAACCCAAGATGAGATACCATCCTACCATCTGCATCGAATACCAGCGCCCTAGAAGTCCTGCACATACAAGAAGCGTAAAGGTCTGTAGCGTTGCAGGGACGGGAGAACCCGGTACGGGAATTTTCACGAGCGCTGAAAATCCAAGGAGCATCGCGCAGATCAAACTCGCAGTCGACATCACTAGAACTCTATTGGTTGAAATTGTTCTGTTGAAGACTTGAATACTCATCGATTCCCCCCTTTAACATAAACCCCAAGCACCAAATTACAAATTACAAACAAGCTCCATATTCCAATTTCCAAACAAACGAATCATACATGAAGGCCCTGTTTTGGTCATTGGAATTTTGGTCATTGGGATTTATTTGTTATTTGGAATTTGTTATTTGAGATTTGGTTCTATCTCCTTGCTGGGCAATCACATCCCAACTTTCCCTTCGGTTCCGTTGCAATATTTCCAACCTTCTGCTGAGGCGCCGAATAATAAGGTGCGGAATAATGCTGTGCAGCACCATAATTTGCAACGGGAGCTGCATAGCCAGGAGTCCACCCTTTATCCCAATACCATTTACCGGCATACCACATCGCAACAGGCTTTCTCTCACCGCCAGCATTTACCATAAATTTAATATCGCTGTTCCTTCTAAATTTCGACGCAACCGAAGGTGCATATCTTGGTAACCGCTCCTGCAGAACTGAGATAAACGAGTTGATCGTTCGATCCACGTAATTCCGCAGGCTGTTCGAATTCGCGAGAAGATTTCTATCGAGCACCGTGGTTTCAACCTCGATCACATTCGCATTGTTGAGACGCGGTGCGAATGCAACCTTATCCGAAGTCATATACAGACTCACGGCATCGACCTGTGTCAGAAGAGCTGCCTCCTCCGTCAATGTAACCTGTTTCGTCAGATCGGATGACTTGATCTCCGCCCTCGCTTCAACCGAGCCGAGCAAGACTAGGGACAGAGCAATAACCAGCAAATATCGATATTTCATGGTTTCCTCCCTCTCCCCCACCCCCTTTTAACACCCCCCTGGGGTGATTTGTCAAGCTATCCAAATATGGGCAATTTCTACTAAATTCGATGATTTAATTGCGGATTTCTGATTGCGGATTTCGGAAATTCACTCTTAGATACCGGATACCCGATGCCAGATTCCAGATAACCTCTACATCAAAATGGATTATATCATTTAATACAGGGCATCTGGAATCCTGAATCTGGTATTCAGAAGTTCCGAAATCCACAATCGTAAATCCGAAATCGCTCATCTCGGTATCGGCTTCAACTTAACGATGATCGGATTGAATTCATTACTACAAAAAAAGGCCCCTATTTAAGAGGCCTCTTATATATAAATTTGAGCTATAGGACATTTCGTGTTGGTTTTTAGTTTTGTTTTTCACTGAGAAACCA
>CAYWIG010000200.1:0-4597 GCA_964458295.1 uncultured Myxococcales bacterium | reverse complement strand
GCTCGATTGTGGAATTATAGGTGTGGTCGCGGCGATCATAGGTTCGAGGGTATTTCACATCATCTTTGAAAATCCCGGCTATTATATCGAACATCCTATCAGGGTATTTTATTTCTGGCAGGGTGGTTTTGTATCGATCGGAGCGTTTACCTTTACAGCTATAGGATGGTTTATCTATTTCAGGTGGAGGAAGTTGGAACCGTGGCGTTATGTTGATCTTGCAGCGATGTCCGTTCCCATAATTATATTCTTCGTACGAGTCGGTTGCATACTCGTCGGGTGCTGCTACGGAAAGCCAACCGACTTCCCCATCCATCTGACGTTTACCCATCCAGCGTCGGTTCCGGCGGCCTTTGGATATCTCAATATGTCACTCCATGCTGCGCAGCTATACAATATGTTGAACGCCGTAGGGATGATGATCGTATTCCTCATATCGTATAAATATAGGAAATTTTATGGACAGATCTTCGCAACCTTCTTCCTGTATTATGGGATCAGCCGTTTCTTCATTGAATTTTTAAGAGGTGATAAGGATAGGGGCTTGTGGTTCGATGATATGCTCTCCACAGGTCAGGTGGCTATGCTCATCTCTTTTGCTATAGGAATAATCGTATGGATGATCCTCTCCAGAAGGAAGGCGGGGAAGGTAGAGCGCTAACTCCCCCTTCCGCTACAAGCAGATCGCTGATAACAGAGCTCACGACCGTAACGGTCGTTCTGCTCGTTCTGACGCGTGTAGTCACGATGTTCAAAGGGATATCCTTCGTCGGATCGATACTGCCTGTGGTCGTCGCTGTGCTATTTCTGTACTCACCTATTCTCATCATATGGAGGAGGGGAAGGAAGATCGACTTTTTGGATGAGGGTGCCGGCGATTATCTGCGTTCATTTATCCTCTTTCTGATCGTCTCGCTGATCGTATTTCCACTGTTTCTTATTGGAGCACATTTTTGGCAGATCTACGTGTTCAAGATGGGCGGCTTTAGATTTTCAGGATATCAACATTTCTGGAGTGCTGCTGCATTCCAAGTTTTTCTCGTTGCGCTCCCTGAGGAGTTCTACTTCCGGGGATATTTCCAGTCGGCGATGAATACAATATGCGAGAAGAGATGGAGGATATTGGGAGTTCAGCTCGGGTGGGGATGGATAATTACCGCCCTCGTCTTCGCCATCGCCCATTCGATAGTTTATTATAGGTGGTGGCACTTTGCCATATTCTTTCCAGCCCTTCTCTTCGGATATCTCCGTGAACGCACGGGCACAATTACGGCTTCGGTCCTGTTTCATGCGGCATCCAATTTGATAATGCAGTGGTTTGTTAGGTGTTATTAAAAACAATTAAGAATGAAGAGTTAAGAATTAAGAATTGAATTAAAAATTAAGAGTTATGGTGTTCATAATTAATTCTTAATTCAATTCTTAATTCTTAATTATTAATTCTTAATTAAAAAATGCGTAAAGACACTGTTGCAAAAATATTGAAGCTCCTAAAAACTTCTTATTCTGCAAAGATTAAGCCTTGGCAGAAAAGAAGCAATCCATATAGAACGCTTATCTCCACGATCCTCTCAGCGCAGACGACGGACGATCAGGTCGATAAAATTATGCCTGAGTTATTTAAAAAGTATCCAACGCCTTCGAAGCTTGGAAGTGCTAAACTTCGGGATGTGGAGAAGATCATCAAATCGGTGGGTCTATATAAGGCGAAGGCGAAAAATATCATCGCGACCGGAAGAATGCTCGTGGATGATTTCGGGGGCAAGGTTCCAGGGGAGCGCGATCTCATGGTGAAGCTTCCGGGCGTCGGTCGTAAGACGGCAAATGTTGTATTGATCAAGAGTTTTAAAATGCCTGCGATGCCGGTCGACACCCATGTCTTTCGCGTTGCAAACAGAATTGGACTTGCAGATGCAAAGACACCTGAGAAGACCGAAGAACAGCTCGTCAAAATCATTCCTAAGAAGGACCTTGGTGCCGCCCACTTCTGGCTCATAGGCCATGGCCGTGTTACATGTCATTCAAGAAATCCGAAGTGTGAGCGGTGTTCGGTTAAAAGCTACTGTATATTTTTTAAAAAATTAAAATAGGTACACCATTGTAACTACATGATATCATTACTATAAATCTGCAACAAATTTACGGACAACTTTTTTCAAGAAGCACCGAAATACAATTGAGGATTGTATGAATATGATTTTAACGCCGCCGATCGGAAGCGGTGGTGTAATATCCAGCGGTAATCTTTGGACGCCCGGTACCGGTGTGATTATCGGTGCAGGGGGTCAAGCTGCGATACCGGGCGGCGACGTATCAGCGTTCAGACAAACCCCGGCCTTCATGGCGCAGACCCCTGTAAATATTCATGGCAAACCGGCGTGGAGATTGCTCGCTGTATTTCGTTCGTCGGGTTGTGAATACAAACAGATGTCCCCAGACGGCGGTTGTATGATGTGTGGCTTCGATGAACATGCCGATCGATGGATTACCGAAGTGGAAAAAATTGCACAGTTTGGGTCAATCATCTACTTCCTCGAGAAGGGAGGATTTTCCCAAATCGATCTACTTACGTTGGGTAACTTTTTTAACGACGACGAATTCTCACCTCGGATGAGAGATCACGTGATGAACAGGTTGTCACAGCTCCCCTCGCTCGAGAGGGTGGTTGTGGAATCGAGGAGGGAGTATGTCACAGAAAAAAAATTGGCGGAGGCAAAGAGATCATTGGGAAGGGGCAAGAGGCTCGTCTATTCACTTGGATATGAAACCAGGAATCAAGTTCTAAGAAATGATGTGCTTAGGAAGGGGGTCGATGAATCGGACCTTCTTGAATCGATAGGGATGTGCGCAAGCACTGGCGTGGATTTTTCCTCCTTCGTTCTCATCAAACCACCCACTCTTTCTGAGGGTGCGGCGATTGACGATGCCGTCAAGACAGCTATACACGTCATCGATGCTGCGGTGGCGAAAGCGGTCGATGTGCATATAGCCTTTGAGCCCGTATTCGTGTCGAAGGGTACGGAGCTCGATAGACTATTCCGGGATGGTCGATATAGTACGCCATGGCTGTGGAGCATCGTTCAAGTTCTTCTCGGCACATCTGAGAGGTTACATATGGATAACACGAGGGGGATGATCTTCGTAGGTATGAGCGACGAAGGGCTGTCTGGCGGCAGATTCGCGTCGAACTGTGGGGAGTGTGATGCGGTGGTCCATGGTGCGATTCAGCTGTTCAACGGCATGCAGGATATAAACGTTTTTAGAGAACTCGCTTGTGATTGCAGGGGGAAGTGGTTGGGGGAGTTTGCTTAAACAGGGAAACTTACTATAATGGTTCCGTAATTAAACGCCCCTTCGAGTAGTCCACCGTTACCTTAAACCTCCTAAAGAAATCGAGGCCTATGAGGGCGTCAATGCCCCACGATTTTTCAAAACGCGAGACGTAGACTTTGAGATTTGAAATTACATGGGAGCAAATTTCAATTCTTGGGATGTCGATATCGTCATATTTGCAGGTTTGTAATCCGTTTTGGATTTCTATATCTTTTGGATGCTCTATGTTGAAACCCGACATCTCTAAGGCTTTATCTGAAAATTCTGTCCTGGGAGCTCCTGTGTCGAGGATGGCTTTGAATTTAAGCTGTTTGCCTTCATGGGTCCATACAAAGACAGGGAGGATGATGTAGTGAAGATTCGTTTCAAACGTGGTTATGACCGACATGTGCTCTCCAGCCCCCTGGAAAGGTACTTTCTCCTGTATATTCGAATGCGCAATCTTTATCGATTATCGGAAGGCGATATACTTTATTCTTATCCTTTGAATGTCTTTCAACAACGCCTTCGATGACATTGCCATACTCATCCATCTTATAATCCGTTACGAGAAGCCACTCATCCGGATATGTTTTTTTCATTTCATCCCATGTCATTTTTTTAGGCATATTTTCTCCTTATCACCTAGCAATATAACGCTAATACATATAGGAGACATTTACAAGCCATCTAAATGCGTACAGGATCTACCCCTTCTTAACTCCCCCTTACAAAGGGGGAGAATCTAATACCTCCTTATAACCGCCTTTACTATACCGCCTAAGGTGAGTTCGCCCTCGGGATGGATGACTGGATATTTTGAATTAGCAGGGACGAGTTCGTAATTCTTTCCTCGCTTGTGGAGATACTTGAGCGTCCACTCATTATCGACGCATGCGAGGATGATGTCGCCGTTGTTAGCCCTCCCACCGCGTTCGATTATTACGAGATCGTCTTCAAAGATGCCGGCGTCAATCATCGAATCGCCCGACACCTTGAGAAGAAATGAAGCCTCGGGTTTATCTATTAGATATTCATCGAGCGAGAGGGTGTCGACCAACTCCTCCTCCGCGGGGGATGGAAAGCCAGCCTGCACATATCCGACGAGCGGAATGCCAAAGCGTTCACCGCGCGGTGTTAGACGACCGGTGGCATCCTTTTCGGCATAACCCTCATCGATCAATTTCTTTGCGAGGCGGAAGGCGGCGTTCTTTGAACTGTATCCGAAGACCCTGCACATTTCAGAATAGGTGGGAAGCCTCCGGTTGCACCTGTAAAAGCGGCG
>CAYWIG010000199.1:0-4607 GCA_964458295.1 uncultured Myxococcales bacterium | reverse complement strand
GGGGGGAGCCTTCCTGCTCAGTGAGAACGGTACCTTCCTCTCTATTTTCCAAAAAAACCTGATACATGTATCGACGATTTTCGATCTAGCAAAAAAACACGATGATGAGGATTTAAAAAAACTCGGGGACGAGATGCTCGAGGGAAGGTCGGGATTCATCTCTGTCTTCAATCCCCTCAGAGAAAAGCAGACGTGGGTAGCCTACCAACCGATCCCATCCACATCCTGGTCCATAGGTATAGTATTCCCAGAAAATGAGATGATGAGGGATATCGGAATACTGAGTTTTCATATGATGTTGATTGCAATAGCTGGCGCACTTTTGATTTCCATCCTTCTCTTCCTCCTTTCCGGAAGGATCAGCGCACCGCTCACAAAACTCGCTTCCTGCGCAAAAAACATAGCCTCCGGAAGGATGACCGATAAAGTTATAGAAACGAATGCCGATGACGAAATAGGTTTGCTCGCCAACTCGTTCAAGGAGATGCAGAGTTCCCTGATCAGCACTATGGATGACCTCCGTCAGGAAAAGGGCATGTTCCAGGTCGCTTTTACAAATATGTCCGATGGATTTATTATCATGAATCCCAAATGGAACGTTCTTCTGGCGAATTCTGCCGCAGAACGCCTTCTACTCTTGCCTACAAAAAAGCAACTCATCGAACACCTTCAGAATCACTACGAATCGTCCATTCCTTGGCCGAAGATCGAAAACCTGCATGATAAAGAGATAACCTTTAAACTGCACCGTAAGGAGTCTGAGGAATTAGCCGCTCTACATCTCGAATGTAAAATTACACCCAACTTCGACTCGGGTTATCACCTCATACAGCGGATTATGAACATCAGGGATGTGACGAAGGAGGAAGCTGAGGAAACTTCCAAAAGGGATTTCCTCTCACTCATATCACACAAGCTCATCACCCCCATAACCGCATTGCAGGGCAAGCTCCTCCTGCTTAAAGATGGCCTCCTCGGCGAGTTATCCGAAAAGCAACAGAAGGACGTCGATGCGATGGCTCTACAGACCAGCAAGTTGCTCGGTCTGATTCAGGGATTGATAAGCTTTGTCACCCTCGAAGGCCATACCCTTGATGCATCCAGGGAGCTGATTGCCATCGAACCCCTTCTGAGTGACATAGTTAAAAAACTCGAAACCGATTTTAACGATAAAGATCCGCAAATAACCGTGCTCATATCACCAGATGTATCCGAACTCTTATTCAATCGAAAATATCTCTATGATGTCATCTCGCACATCACGGAAAATGGAATAAAGTTCAACTTGAGTCAGCCACCCAAAATAACAATTTCGTGTAGAAAGGAAGATGGGCGGTTGGTATTTACAATCAGTGACAACGGCGTCGGTATTCCTCCCGAATTCACTGACAAAATCTTTGACAAGTTCTTTCAAATTGAAAAATATTTTACGGGAAATGTAGATGGGGTCGGTCTAGGACTGGCCTATGTAAAAAAAGTTGTTGAAAGTTTTGATGGAAGAATAGACATCTCATCTACAGCGGGAAGAGGAAGTACATTCAAGATTGCACTACCTGACGCCTAGTTTTTTCTGTTTCAACATCTTATCGATCTTGGCTAACAGATCCTTACCATTGAAGGGCTTTGTAAGATAAACATCAGCCCCAACATCCTCCCCTATCGCTTTATCCTTGTCTTGCCCCCTAGCCGTCAGCATAATGATGGGAATATCCTCAAACCTGGCATCGAATTTCAACATCCTGCATACCTGATATCCATCGAGATTTGGCATCATGACATCCAGCAATATGAGATCAGGTTTTTCATCGCGGGCCTTCTTTAAGCCCTCCTGTCCATTATTAGCGGATATGACTGAATACCCAGCCGCCTCGAGGCGAAATGTTATCGTATCGACCAAATCGACTTCATCATCGATCACCAAAATCTTTTTTCCCATACCCCCTCCATTGACGTTATTTATATTCTATATCCGTCAGGTGTTCCGGTCAAGTTGCTATTCGTCGCACGGCATCGGAGATTGAGTTCCGTTAAAGTAATAAATTTTTTCAGATGCATGTAAAGCTAACCAAGTTGGATAATCATTGATCAAATCAGATTTGCAAGGCGCTGAACGATGCTTGCCAACCGATCTTCATCTACGTTTGCCTCCGGATTGGTCCATGAAGCGGAAATCGTATACCACTCGCCCGATTTGGATTTGAGGAGTTGTGTATATTGGATTACGCCGGGTTCGGATCCCCCCTTGTACCCAATGTATCGCCATTTCTTATTATCTTCTATCACCCCTGGATTGACGGCAAGTACGGGCTCGCCCTTCATCGAGAGGATCAGATCGGCAAGCTCCGTAGACGATGCAAACCACTCGATCTTGTCAGGGTCGATCGGTTCCATGGGTGGAACTTTGAGTTTGGAGGAATTATATGACGTTGTTCCCTTAAGAATACGCCGTTTAGCCTTTAAGTTGGATCTCAGGTACCGCCTTCTAAGCTTCCCTCTATCAGCCCATTTTATAATAAAGAATTCTCTTGTTTTAAGAAAGGGAATGGAACCGGGCATCATGCTCTCCAAGCGCCCTCGCCCTACCTCATCGATTAGGATATCCGTGGCCGTGTTGTCGCTAATCGATATCATCAGTGTGGCCAAGGTATGGAGCGTCACGGGTGAGTCGGAATACCATTCCTGCAGGATCCCCGACGGCAAGCTGAACTTCTTTTCATCCAGCTCAACTATATCCGACCATGATCGTTTCCCTGCTTTTATATCCTCTAGAATCGCTTTCAGTATATAGAGTTTGAATGATGAGCCTGTAGCCAGACGCTTATCCTTGTTGTATTCGAAAAGGATCTCCCCATCCCCCCTCTTCACTATTGCAGAGACATCGCCTGGATACTCTTTGAGCTCATTCGCAATCCTTTGGAAGAAATCCCTCTTCGGTACAACTCCAGCCATCAGGATGCCTGTTATGCCTTTACTTGAAAAATAGACATCAAGAGCTGCGGTGCCATCTCGATATTTAAACTTCAACGTATCGATTCCGCCTGATTTCTTTTCAATCTTATAACCACGGCACTTATTGAGATTCGCAAATTCGCGCTTTATCTCCTTCGTTCCGTCCAAGAACTCCTGTTCATGTTGCAGAACTTCAGGATCGAGGATCGCCTTCCACTCGATCGGCTTATCGTCACAGATATGCTCCGCGATATCGTCAATACCGGCTGCACCTGCATAACCGGAAGTCAGCAACGATACTGCCACAATAGCGATTACAGCAGTCATCCTAATCTTCATGAATTCCTCTCAATTTAATATTTCGAAATGTATCAGGGACATAAAGCTGGAACGTTTGTGTAAGCTGAGGAATAACCACCCTCCGTTCCATACTCGCCTATTTGGAACTGATTAAAAAATATCCTCTTTGCCCCGGCATTTATTGCGCCCTCGGCGGAACCTAGAATCTCACTCTCCGAAGCAAGTTCCGCCTCCGTAACCCAGATATCCTTATCGACACTTTTACTACGTAAAAGATTATCGAACGCCTGCACATTTAGATTATCGACATCCCCTGCATTGATATAGTGGATATTCCCAATGTCAAAGTAGCTGCCAATACCTATATCCAAAAGACCCGACCAATAGTTCAGCGTATCGTCATCAATTCCAGACGCACCACCATGGAGAACTATGCAGTCTGCACATGCGGCCTTGATGGCGTTGTAGCTCTCGCGAAGAATCTCCTCATACTCCGTCTGAGTTCCAATGAAGAATTTGAGATCATCCGAATTCATCGAAGGTTCATTTAAGACTTCCCAGTACTTGATGGGAATCGTTAGATCGTTCATATCATCCGTGCCATCCCCATCATATCGTTCAACTAGATTCGTCAAAAACTCCTTATAGCCATTCATGTCGCAAGGTGCGCATCTGTATGTTGGAATTCCATCCCCTATATCCTTTGGATAAAATTGATCTTCTGATGTGACTTGGCATTCCGTCCCATGGCACGAGATTTGATCCCAATCCGCATAGGGCCAGATTGTTCCCAGAATTGCGACATCGCTATCTTCAGCGGCAACTATATATTTCTCACTCTCCGTGAAATTATAATCACCATCGGATGTTTCGATCCATCCCCATGCAAAGGGGCCCGGGTGAGGTCTTGCCCAGGCACCGCCCGCGGTCGATATCGTAGATATCTCATCAGATCCACCCACCAAAAAACCCATACAATTCCGAAGGATACTATCTGGAATCGATACAGGAGTCGTCGCCCCACCGCCGCCTCCTGAATCACCCCCATTACTCGTGCTGCTGCTACCACTGCAACCGCTCATCACCAGCGTCATCAGCACAGCTAATAGAATCAGTACTCTCTTCATCCTCTCTCCCTACAAAGTCCTATAATTTCGGGGACGTTTCTCCCCTATCTACGTTGTTAATATCATTACTCATCTGAAGGCACATTGATTTCAAGCCCCATACTCGTGGACTTCAATCGACACACTCTAATTCTAAGTCATGTGCATCGAATTCCCGTGTATATTCAGTAAATTAAACATATAGGAAACGTATATTCAAGTTACAAGTGCAACATCTGGCTAAACAGAGGG